>NZ_JBFTER010000095.1:0-20491 GCF_047229345.1 Cellulomonas jepli
GCCTCTGGATCCCGCGTACGAGACGGCCCGTCCCGGACCTGTCGCGCCACCACGCTACGGGCCCGCGGGCCGGCGACCGAGCGCCCGCCCCCACCCCGACGGAGCCCCCCGGCCGCGCGCCCGCGGTCCGCGAGCCGCTCGTCCCCGAGGGCCCGCCGCTCGACCCCGCCCGGCTCGCGCGGTACGCCCGCCACCTGACCCTCCCCGGGGTCGGGGTGAGCGGCCAGCGCCGGCTCGCGGCTGCCCGCGTGCTCGTCGTCGGTGCGGGCGGCCTCGGCAGCCCCGCGCTGCTCTACCTCGCCGCCGCGGGGGTCGGGACGCTCGGCGTCGTCGACGACGACGTGGTCGACGAGTCCAACCTGCAGCGCCAGGTGCTGCACGGCCGGGCGGACGTCGGGCGCCGCAAGGTCGACTCGGCGCGCGAGGCCGTGCTGGCCGCGAACCCCGACGTCACCGTCGAGGCGCACCCGGTGCGCCTGACCGCCGCGAACGCGCTCGAGCTCGTGTCCCGCTACGACCTCGTGCTCGACGGGTCGGACAACTTCGCGACCCGCTACGTCGTGAGCGACGCGACCGCGATCGCGGGGGTCCCGCACGTGTGGGGCGCGCTCGACCGGTTCCAGGGCCAGGTCAGCGTGTTCTGGTCCGCGCCGCCCGCGGGGCTGGCGCCCGTGACCTACCGCGACCTGTTCCCCGAGCCGCCCGCGCCCGGGACCGTGCCCACGTGCGCCGAGGGCGGGGTGCTCGGGGCGCTGTGCGCGACGATCGGCTCGGTCATGGTCACCGAGGCCGTCAAGCTCGTCACCGGTGCGGGCCGCTCGCTGCTCGGGCGCCTCGCGCTGTACGACGCGGCGGACGTGCGCTGGCGCGAGCTGCGCGTGGCTGCGGACCCGACGCGGGCGCCGGTCACCGAGGTCGCCGAGCCGGCCGCCGAGGTGTGCGAGGTGCCCCCGGCCGCCGGGTCGACGTCGGCGGCGACCGCGATCTCGGCGCGGCGGCTGCGGGACCTGCTCGGCTCGCCCACGCCGCCGTTCGTGCTCGACGTCCGCGAGGAGCACGAGCGGGCCGTCGTCGCGATCCCGGGGTCCGTGCTGCGGCCGGCGGGGACGCTGCTGCGGCCCGTCGGCCGGGTCGCCGGGGGAGGCGCGGGGGCCGCGGGCGCGTCGGGGAGCGGACCGGACGCGGTCCCGGACGACCCGTTCGCCGAGCTCCCGCGCGACCGGCTCGTCGCGGTCTACTGCAAGTCGGGCGCGCGCTCGCAGCGCGTCGTCGACGCCGCGCACGCCGCCGGGCACAGCAACGTCGTGCAGGTCACGGGCGGCGTGCTCGCGTGGGTCGAGGACGTCGACCCGTCCCTCCCGCGGTACTGAGCGCCGGGGACGTCGACCCGCGTCGTCCCGAGGCCACGACGACCGTCCGGGCCGGCCACCCGACCGCGGACCGCGCGAGCACGCGCCGACGTGCCCGTGCGCGCGGCGACCCGCTCAGAGCGCGAGGTCGAGGTTGCCCGGCGGGTCGCCCACGAGCCCGGTCGTCGGCGAGGACGCGAGGGCCTGCTCCCGCCGGGGGATCCGCCCCGCGAGCCGTGCGGCGCGGCCGGCCTCGACCGCCAGGGCCATCGCGCGCGCCATGCGTGCCGGGTCCGCCGCCCGCGTGACCGCCGACGCGACGAGCACGCCGCTGCACCCGAGCTCCATCGCGAGCGCCGCGTCCGACGCCGTGCCGATCCCGGCGTCGAGGATCACGGGGACCTGCGCGTGCTCGGCGATCGCCGCGATGCTGCGCGGGTCGAGGATGCCGAGCCCCGAGCCGATGGGCGAGCCCAGCGGCATGACCGCGGCGCACCCGACGTCCTCGAGCCGGCGGGCCACGACCGGGTCGTCGCCCGTGTACGGGAGCACGGTGAACCCCTCGCGCACGAGCCGGTCCGCGGCCTCGACCAGCCCGAACGGCTCGGGGAGCAGGGTCACGTCGTCCGCGAGCACCTCGAGCTTGACCCACGACGTCCCGCACGCCTCGCGCCCGAGCTCGGCCGTGAGCACCGCCTCGCGCGCGGTGAAGCAGCCCGCGGTGTTCGGCAGCGCCCGGATCCCCAGCCGGGTCAGCAGGCCCCAGACCGACTGCTCGCCGCCGGCCCGGACCCGCCGCAGCGCGACGGTCGTCAGGCGCGTGCCCGACGCGACGAGCGCGTCCTCGAGCCGGTCGAGGCTCGGCGCGCCGCCCGTGCCGAGCACGAGCCGGGGCCCGACGACGGTGCCCGCGATCACGAGCGGGTCGTCGGCGCACCCGGCCGCCGCGGCCACGCCGGGCACGGCCGGTGCACCGGGCAGCGCACCGGGGACGTCCGGCGCGGTCGACCGCTGGCCGCCGCTCATCCGCCCTGCACCGCCGTCACGACCTCGACGCGCGCACCCGGCCGCACGAGCGTCGAGGACCACAGTCCGCGCGGGACGATCACGTCGTCGACCGCGACCGCGACACCGGTGGGAGCCGTGTCGCCGTCCCCCCGCGCCGTGGCCGGGGACGCGGCGTCCGCGGAGCCGTCGGCGAGCAGCCCGGTGACGAGCGCGGCGACGCTCGTGGGGTCGGTCAGCGGGTGCTCGACGCCGTTGAGGGTCACGGTCGGGGCGGTGCCGGTGGAGGTCATGCGGGTCCTCTCTCGGGGACGGGGACGGGAAGCGTCTCGGGGACGGGGACGGGGACGGGGACGGAAGCAGGGGCAGGGGCAGGGACGGGGCCGTCGGCGGGTGACCAGGCGCCGAGCCTCCCGGGGGCGCACGCGCGCGCGTCGTCGGACACCGGCCCTCCCGCGTACAGCGCGTCGAGAGCAGCCGCGGTGAGCGGGGTCTGCAGGACCCCGTTCCGGTGGTGACCGGTCGCGAGCACGAGGCCCGGGACCGGCCCGGGGCCGACGAGCGGCAGGTGGTCGGGCGTCGCCGGCCGGGCCCGCGTCGTGACGTCCACGAGCGGCAGCTCGTCGAGCCCGGGCAGCAGGGCGCGCGCGTCGCGGAGCAGCGCGAAGACGTCGCCGGAGCGCGTCCCCGCGGTGGGCTCGCGCTCGTCGCTGGTCGCGCCGACCACCACCTCGCCGGACGGGCGCGCGACGACGTACACGGGCCGGTGCTGGACCGTCCCGCGCACGACGGGCAGGTCGCGGAAGCCGGGCACTCCCCGGGCGTCGAGCCGGAGCGTCGTGCCGAGCACGGGCCGCACGGGGACCGGCAGGTCCGGCGCGTCGCGCACGACGGACGCCGAGCCCGCACCCGCGGCGAGCACCACGAGGCCGGCCGGGTGCACGTGGCCGCGGTCGTCGCGCACGCCGGCGACGTCGCCGCCCCGGCCGCGCACGAGACCGGTCACCGCCGCCTCGACGACCCGGAGCCGACCGGCGCCGGCCGCCGTCGCGTCCGGGGCGCCGAGCCCGAGCGCCGTGCGCAGCGCGGTCACGACGGCCCGGGGGTCGACCTGCCGCTCGCCGGCGGCCCACGTCGCGGCGCTCACGTGCGGGCCGAGGAGCGGGACGCGCTCGCGGGCCTCGGCCGGCGTGACCTCGTGCACGTCGAGCGCCCAGGACCGCTGGAGCGCGAGCAGCTCGCGGCAGCGCACGGCGTCCGCGGCGTCGTAGGCGACCGTGAGCGTCCCCGAGGCGACGAGCCCCACGTCGACGCCCGACGCATGCTCGAGCGCACGCGCGAACGCCGGCCAGAGCGCGGCCGACGCGACGTTGACCCGGGCCAGCGCGTGCTCGCCGTGCTCGGCCTCGGAGACCGCCGCGAGCATCCCGGCGGCGGCGTGCACGGCCCCGGCGGACCCGCGGGCGCCGTCCGGGTCGAGCAGCGTGACCGCCAGGCCCGCGTCGAGCGCGCGCCACGCGGCGGTGAGCCCGACGATCCCGCCGCCGACGACGACCACGTCCGGCGGGGACCCCGGGCCTGCCTCGGTCAGCGCGGACGGGCCGCGGGACGTGCGGGTACGGGCGGCGCTCATCGCGCGTGCTCCCTTCGCTGGCATGACCCAGATCAGGTTCGACGGTCGGCTGCGACGCCCTCTCAGCCCCGCGCTCGTGCGGGGCTCCCGTGCGGCGGTCAGACTACGCTGCCCGGCATGTCCGATGTCCAGGCGCGGACGGCGCTGCGCGCCCGGCTCGCCGACGCCCACCTGTACCTGTGCACCGACGCCCGCCGTGAGCGCGGCGACCTCGAGCCGTTCCTGCACGAGGTGCTCGCGGGCGGCGTCGACGTGGTGCAGCTCCGCGACCGCACGCTCGACGTCGCCGACGAGCTCGCCCTCGGGGCGCTCGTGCGGGACGTCGCGCACGAGCACGGCGCGCTGTTCGCCGTCAACGACCGGGCGGACCTCGCGCGGGCGCTGCGGGCGGACGTGCTGCACACCGGTCAGCGGGACCTGCCGGTCGCCGTGGCGCGCGAGGTCGTCGGCCCCGGTGTCCTGCTCGGGCGCTCGTCGGGCGGCGGCGGCCAGGCTGCGCGGGCCGAGGAGGACCCCGAGGTCGACTACTTCTGCGTCGGCCCGGTGCTCCCGACACCGACGAAGCCGGGCCGCGAGGCGGTCGGCCTCGGCGCGGTCCGCGCGGTGGCCGACACCGCGCCCGGCACGCCCTGGTTCGCCATCGGCGGGGTCGACGAGGCGCTGCTCGACGAGGTCCTCGCTGCCGGGGCTCGGCGCGTCGTGGTCGTCCGGGCGCTCACCCACGCGCCGGACCCGCGGGGCGTCGCCGAGCGCCTGCGCGCGCGGGTCGTCGCGCGTGGTGCCGGCCCCGCGCGCGAGGGTGGGGGCACCCCGCGGAGGGCCGCACGGCCGACGACGGCGCCGACGGTGCCGGACGCGTAGCGGGACCTGACGCCGGACGCGCGGCCGGACCTGCTGCCGGACGCGCGGCCGGACCTGCCGCCGGACGCGCGGCCGAGCAGCGCTGACGGAACGAGGCCGGCAGCGGCACCGGTACCCCGCCGAGCAGCGCTGACGGGACCCGGCCGGCGGCGGCACCCGGGACCCCGCGGACGCGCACCCGGGGTGCGCACCGCGCCGCCTATCCTTGGCCCCGTGACCTCCGACGCGCAGACCACGCCGCCGCCCGCCGCCGACCCCGTGTCGCCCGCGACCCTCGCGGACGCGCCGACGGAGCACCGCCCCGTCCTCGTGATCGACTTCGGTGCGCAGTACGCGCAGCTCATCGCCCGGCGCGTCCGCGAGGCGAGCGTGTACTCCGAGATCGTCCCGCACACCGCGAGCGTCGAGCAGATCCTCGCGAAGGACCCGGCGGCGATCATCCTCTCGGGCGGGCCGTCTAGCGTGTACGCCACGGGTGCGCCGTTCGTCGACGCGGCGCTGTTCGAGGCCGGCGTCCCCGTGCTCGGCATCTGCTACGGCTTCCAGGCGATGGCGCAGGCGCTCGGCGGGACGGTCGCGCAGACCGGCGCGCGCGAGTACGGCGGCACGGCGGTCGAGGTCGTCGCGGGCGGCACGGTGCTCGCGGGCAGCCCCGACTCCCAGACGGTGTGGATGAGCCACGGCGACGCGGTGCACGCCGCGCCCGAGGGCTTCCAGGTGCTCGCGACGTCCGCGGGCTCGCCGGTCGCGGCGTTCGAGGACTCCGAGCGGCGGCTCTACGGCATGCAGTGGCACCCCGAGGTCAAGCACTCCGTGCTCGGGCAGCGCGCGCTCGAGAACTTCCTCTACGAGGGTGCGGGGCTCGCGCCCGACTGGAACGCGGGCAACGTCGTCGCCGAGCAGGTCGAGCGGATCCGGGCCCAGGTCGGCGACGCGCGCGTGATCTGCGGGCTGTCCGGCGGCGTGGACTCCTCCGTCGCCGCGGCGCTCGTGCAGAAGGCCGTCGGGGACCAGCTGACCTGCGTCTTCGTCGACCACGGGCTGCTGCGCTCGGGCGAGGCCGAGCAGGTCGAGGAGGACTTCGTCGCGGCGACCGGCGTGCAGCTCAAGGTCGTCGACGCGCGCGAGCGGTTCCTCACGGCGCTCGCGGGCGTGAGCGACCCCGAGACCAAGCGCAAGATCATCGGGCGCGAGTTCATCCGGGTCTTCGAGCAGGCGGCGCGCGAGGTGGTCGCGGACGCCGGCGAGCACGGCACCGAGGTCAAGTTCCTGGTCCAGGGGACGCTGTACCCGGACGTCGTCGAGTCGGGCGGCGGCGAGGGCGCGGCCAACATCAAGAGCCACCACAACGTGGGCGGCCTGCCCGACGACCTGCAGTTCTCGCTCGTCGAGCCGCTGCGCACCCTGTTCAAGGACGAGGTCCGCGCGGTCGGCCTCGAGCTCGGCGTGCCCGAGGGCATCGTGTGGCGCCAGCCGTTCCCGGGTCCGGGCCTCGGCATCCGCATCGTCGGCGAGGTCACCGCCGAGCGCCTCGAGACGCTCCGCGCCGCCGACGCCATCGCGCGCGAGGAGCTCACGCGCGCCGGCCTCGACCGCGAGATCTGGCAGTGCCCGGTCGTGCTGCTCGCGGACGTGCGCTCGGTCGGCGTGCAGGGCGACGGCCGGACCTACGGCCACCCGATCGTGCTGCGCCCCGTCTCGTCCGAGGACGCGATGACGGCCGACTGGACGCGCCTGCCCTACGACGTCCTGCAGGTCATCTCGACGCGCATCACCAACGAGGTGCCCGAGGTCAACCGGGTCGTCCTCGACGTCACGAGCAAGCCGCCGGGCACGATCGAGTGGGAGTGACCGCGGGCGCCTGACGCGGCGGGTGCCGGCCTGCTCGCGCTCGCCGCTTCGTCAGGCGCACGCCTCCCGACGCGCGCAGCCTCGTGCGCGCGGCTCAGGCCTCGGCGCCCGCGCGGGACCCGGCGCGCGCGACGGCGCGCCGCCGCTTGTCCTCGTACATCTGCTCGTCGGCGCGCGCGACGGCCGCGGCGGTCGTCTCGCGCTCCCCGGCGGCCACGTGGTGCACGCCGATCGACGCGCCGGTGCCGAGCACGAGGTCCCCGAACGGCACCGGGCGGTCGAGGCACGCGCGCAGGCGGGCGACGAGGTCCTCCCCGGCCGCGCACCCCTCGTCGACCACGAGGAACTCGTCGCCCCCGAAGCGTGCGACGCGCGGCCCCGGCCCGAGGGTCGTGACGAGCCGCTCGGCGACGGTGGTGATGAGGGCGTCGCCCGCGCCGTGGCCGTGCGTGTCGTTGATCTCCTTGAGCCCGTCGACGTCGAGGAAGAGCACCGTGGCCCCCGCCGAGCGGCCGTCCGCGACCCGGTCGAGCGCGTCGTGCAGGTGGTCGAGGCCCGCCCGGCGGTTCTCCAGCCCGGTGAGCTCGTCGTGCGTCGCGAGGTGCGCGAGCGCGCGCTCCGCCTCGAGCTGGCGACGCGCCAGGCCAGCGATGCGGGCGACGACGAGCGGGACGATGAGCACCGTCCCGACGGTGAGCAGCAGCCAGTCGACGTCGCCCCGGAACGCCTCCTGCAGACCCGCGAGCAGCGGGTTGAGGCCCAGCGCGACCCCGAGCGTCGCGAGCCGGGCAGGGCCGAGCCGGTCGCTCGGGGGCTCGGCGCCCTCGGCGACGCGTGCGTGCGTGGGGTGCACCGCGGCCGCGGCGAGGCAGCTGTAGCCGAGGATCCACAGGGTCGCGACCCAGGGTGCGTACAGGCCGGTGGCCGGGTCGGTCGTCAGGACGATCGCCACGTTGCCGACGAGCGTGAGGAGCACGGCGGCGCACACGTAGACGAGGGCCGGGCGCGCGGCGCGGTGCACGAGCGCGGCGCGCAGCACCATGCCGGCGATCCCGCTGACCAGCACGACGAGCAGCAGCGTGTACAGCCGGACCCCCAGCGGCGCACCCATCGCCACGAGGGCGGGGTGCACGAGGACCGTCCACAGGAGGCTCGCGCACGCGAGCCACAGCACGGCGGCCTCGACCAGCCCGCCGCTGTCCCGGCGGGCGAACGGCAGCAGGATGGCGATGGCCGCGGCGAAGAGCAGCAGGTAGCCGATCGGGAGCGTCACGTCGACGACGATCCCCGGCTGGGCCGGGTCGACGTCCTGGCGGCTCACGTCGACGACCCACGCGAGCCCGTTCACGGTGAGCACGCCGAGCGCGGCGCACAGCAGCGTCCACGACGCCGCCCTCTGGACGCGGCGCCGGGCGAGCAGGAGGAGCACGATCGTCAGCGGGATCGCGCTCGCGAGCACCAGCAGCGACGCCCGGAGGACGCCGCTGGACGCGAGGAACGCCGCGGCCACGGCGACCCCGGTCAGCACGAGGGCCGCGTGCGCCGGGACGCGGTCTCGGGGCTTCACGTCCCTCCCATCGGCCGGCGGGTGCCTCGCCGTGACGCGTGCAGCGGATGAGATCGTGGCCGGGCGGGGCCCGGGGCTTGACGGCGGCACGGTACGAGTGCGATACCGACCGGGCGCGGCCCGGCAGCGGGTCGTGCGACCTCGCGCGACCCTGGGACGGCGGCGCGCTCCCTGGGACACCGCCGCACGCCCCTGGGTCGGCGGCGCGCGAGGGCCCCCGACCGACCCGGCCGGGGGCCCTGCGCGACGGTCGGCGGCTCAGCGCGAGGTGCACGCCTCGCCGTCGAGGAACGCGAGCGGCGAGACCGCCCCGGACACGCCGGCGCCGGTGTAGCCGAACGTGGCCGTGGCCCCGGGCCGCAGCACCGAGTACGGCTTGGCCGTGACGGTCACGACCGCGCCGTCCTGCGCCCAGCCCGCGCTCCAGAGCTTCGTGATCCGCTGGTCCCCCGTGAAGGCGAACCGCAGCTCCCAGTCACGCAGCGGCTCGGTCCCGGTGTTGGTGACCCAGACCTGCGACGTGAAGCCGGTGGCCCAGGTGCCGTGCACGGTCGAGCGGACCTGGCACGACGGCGCCTCGACGGGCGGCTCGGCGAGCTCGACCAGCTCCCGGGCCTGCTCGACGAACCAGCCACCTGCACGGGGGTCCTCGATGCCGCGCTCGGGGTCGAGCGGGCCGCCGGTGCCGCGGTAGCACTGACCGTCGGACTCGCCGGGGATCTTGATCCACAGGAACCCGTCGACGACGTCGTCACCCGTGTCGAGCGTCGGGCGCACCCCGAGCCCACGTCCCGGCGGGTTGCACCAGACCTCGGCGTCCGCGTACTTGCCCGGGGGAGCGGTCCACGCGCCCTGGCCGTTGCGGCTCGTGTCGATCACCGCGTGCTTCTGCGCCGCACGGTCGCGCGCGAGGCCCGTGTCGGCGAACGCCTGGTCGTACGCGGCGTCCGAGAGGTCCCACGTGGTGATGTCGTCCGGGCTCGCCGGGTAGTACTGGCTCGCGCACCACGCGGGCTCCCACCACGTCTGCGTCGACAGCGCGATGCAGTCCGAGACCCAGCCGGCGTACCGCTGGACCTTGTCGGTCGGCTGGTAGTTCGACGCGTTGAGGAAGAACCCGTCGGCCCGCTCGACGCCCGCGCGGATCAGCCGGTCCGTCGCGTCGCCGACGCCGAGCCAGCCGTTGTGCGTGCCGTCGAGGTAAGTGCGGGTCGCGGGCAGCGCCGCGAGCGCGTCGACCGCGTGGTTGAGCTGCTCGAAGCGGCTCGCGGCGGACGTCGCGGGGTCGGCCTCGGCGGGCTTGCACCACTCGGCCTCGCCGTTGACGTTCGTGTACCAGGGGATGATGCCGAGCCCGTCGGGCTCGAGGACGACGATCGCCTCGCGGCCGCCGATGCCCGCGGCGAACGCGTCGACCCACGCGTTGTACGACGCGGTGTCGAGCGCGCCACCTGCGGAGTACTGCGCGCAGTCGCGGTACGGGAGGTTGTAGGCGACGAGGACCGGCACCGCGTCCTCGTCGTCGGCCGCGGAGACGTAGGAGTCGACCGCGGCCTGCACCTCGGCGGGGGTCCCGGTCGTGAACCAGCGCGCCGACGGGAAGCTGCCGAGCAGCAGCGCGTCGTCGCGCGCCTGACCGGTCAGGGTGCCGGCGGCCTCCACGGTCGAGCTGTTCCAGTCGACGAACAGCCGCTCGTCGTCGTACGGCGCCGCGGTCGCGGCGAACGGTGCGGCGACGAGCGCCGTGGCGGCGATCGCGGTGCTGGTGAGCGCGGCGGCGAGCGCTCGGCGGCGTGCCGGGCGTCGTTGCCTGGGGCGGGCCGGTCCGGCGGTGGTCCGCGCGCGCGGACCCGTCCGGCCCCGGCCCGGGCTCGGTCGTGCCGTCACGCTCGCCGAGCCGGGCCGGACGCGTCAACGGACTCACGAAAGCCAAAACGATTCGGCAACCGTGCGGTACACGTCCGGGTGGCAGGCGCTCGCCCAGGTCGCGACGGCAACCTCGGACGGGTCTCCGGCGGCGACCCGGGCGGCTACCCTGTGCCGGTGCGGATCGTCCACGTCTCCGACTGCTTCCCGCCCCGGACGGGCGGCATCGAGACCCAGGTGAGCGACCTCGCCCAGCACCAGTCCCGCGCGGGGCACGACGTGCACGTCCTCACGGCCACGCTCGGCGAGGCGGGTGAGCGCGGCGGGGTCGTCGACGTGGTCGGGGGCGTCCGCGTGCACCGCCTCGGGGCCCGGCTGCCCTTCGACCTGCCGGTGAACCCCGTGGGTCCTCGGCTGCTGCACGCCGCGCTGCGGGACGTCGCGCCCGACGTCGTGCACGTGCACGCCGGCGTGCTCTCGCCGTTCGCGTTCGACGGCGCCCGGATCGCCCTCGGGCACGGGCTGCCCACCGCGATCACGTGGCACTGCATGCTCGACGGCACGGTTCCCGCGCTCCGCACCGCGGTGCGCCTGACGGGGTGGCGCACCGCCCGTGCCGCGCTGAGCGCCGTGAGCACCGCGGCGGCGGCTCGCGTGCGTGACGCGTTCGGCACCGACGTCGGGGTCGTGCCCAACGGCATGGACCTCGACGTGTGGGCGCCGCTCGAGCCGGTGGGCCCCGCCGCCGGAGCGCGCCCCGGGCGGCCGGGCGACCCGGCGGCCCCCGACGGCCTCACGGCGCCCGACGGCCCGGTGCGGCTGGTCGCGACCATGCGCCTCGCGCCCCGCAAGCGCGCCGTCCCGCTCGTCGAGCTCGTCGGTGCGGCCGCCCGCCGGCTGCCGCGCGGCCGCCTGCACCTCACGCTCATCGGGGACGGGCCCGTGCGCGGGCGCGTCGAGCAGGTCGTCGCGACGCAGGGGCTGCGCGACGTCGTGACGCTGCGCGGCCGGCTCCCGCGCCAGCAGGTGCGCGCCGCGTACGCCGACGCGGACGTCTTCCTCGCTCCGGCGGAGCTCGAGGCCTTCGGCATCGCGGCGCTCGAGGCGCGCACCGCGGGGCTCGCGGTCGTCGCGCGTCACGGCACCGGGATCGAGGAGTTCGTGGCGGACGGCACCGACGGGCTGCTCGTCGCCGACGACGCCGAGATGACCGAGGCGATCGTGCACCTCGCGCGGGACGAGCGGCTGCTCGCGGGGATCCGTGCGCACAACCGCTCCGTGCGGCCGGCGTTCGGGTGGCCGCGCGTGCTCGAGGCGGCCGACGCGGAGTATCGCCGAGCGGTCGCGCTCGCGCGCTGACGCCTCCCTTCCCGGCTCTCGGAAAGCGGACATAACGCCTGGTGAGGGGCCTGTCGACGCATTTCCACCGGCACTGCTCGTGCATGACCAACGTCCCCCCTCGGGCGCTCGACGAGGGGGGACTCTTGTCGTGTCAGCCCCACGGGGCGACCGGATCTGGTACCTGCCAGAACCGCATCCGGGGGTAGTCGGGAAACGGAGCAGGACAATGAACAACGGGGCCAAGACCGCTCGCATCATCGGTGCCATCACCGCGATCGCAGGGCTCTTCCTCATCATCGCCGGTGGCGTCACCTGGGGCATGGTCTCGGGTCGCCTCGCCGACGAGAAGATCACCGTGGCCGAGGACGCCGCGAGCTTCGCGGGCCAGCCCGTCACGAGCCCGTGGACGGCCTTCGCCGAGGCGGACATCATCGCCCACCACGCGCTCGAGGCCACCGAGGGCAAGACCTACGCGGAGCTCGACCGCGAGGACCCGCTGCGCGCCACGGCCATGAACGGCTCGTTCCTCCGCGCCTCGCTCTTCACCTCGGTCGTCGCCTTCGGTGTCGCCGCCCTGGTCATGGGTCTCGGCCTGCTCTTCATCCTCGTCGGCTACGCCGTGTGGGTCCTCGCCGGTCGCTCGGCGGTCACCCCGGCCACGGCGGCGCAGGGCGTCCCGGTCACCGTCTGACGCCCACCGCGAACGGCCTCGGGCCGGTCACGACAGCCCTCCGCTGTCGGACCGGCCCGAGGCCGTTCGCACGTGCACGTCCGCGTGGCACCGGGTCCGCGTCGCCGAGCCGGGCCCCGCCGCGCACTCGTGCCGGGTGGCGCCCGGTGGCCGAGGTCCGCTCAGCCGCCTCCGCCGCGCCGGCCCTTGATCAGCGAGCCGACGAGCATCGCCGCCCCCGCCGCACCGAGCAGGATGATCAGCGCCAGCTCGACGTCGAGCGTGTAACCCGCCGAGAGCCCGAGCACGCCGATGCCGACCGCGACGATCACGAGGCCCCAGACGAAGGTGCCGACGCGCACGCCGCGCCGCACGGGGGCGTCGGCCTCCGGGGCCGGTGTCGCGGCTGCGGCCGGTGCACCCGGTCCGGGCGCGGAGCCCGGGGCCGGCGCCTCGGCCGGGCTGACCGGTGCCGGGGCGGGCTCGTCGAACGCGCTGAGCGGGTCCGACGAGGCCGTCGGGTAGGCGGCCGTCGTCGCCTCGGGTGACGTCCCGTGCGCCTGCGCGGGGCCGGGCGTCGCCGGGTCGGGTGCCGTCCGCCCCGACGTCGTGCTCGCCGCGGGGGTCGTCGGGATCTTCTCGGTGGGTCCGTCGGTGCTCATCGTGCCTCCTCGATCGTGATGTCTCCTGCGCCGAGGGTCACGACGAGCGCGAGCTCGGGTGCGGTCCCGTCGACGACCTCGTCGCTGCGGTAGCTGCGCTCGCCGAGGCCCACGCCGCCGCTCTTCTCGAGCGGGTCGTCGACGTCCCAGGTGATGTCGCCCGCGCCGAGCGTCACGTCGGCCACGACCGCGGCGCCCTCGGGGACGATCACCCGGAGCGTCCCGGCGCCCATGTCGACCGGCACGCGCAGCGTCTCGTCGGTGAGGTCGATCTCCGAGAGGTCCACCGTGCTGTCGCCGAGCCCGAGGTCGTAGCCCCGGGTGGCGACGTCGCGCTCGGTCACGACGAAGTCGGTGTCCGCGATCGCGGCGTGCGAGTCCCCGTCCCAGGTCCAGTCGCGGTCGCCGGCCCAGGCCAGGGGCAGCACGACGAGGGTCGTGAGCACCGCGAGCGTGCCGAGGCCGCTGCTGCGCCGGCCGCGCAGCCCCGACACCATCGCGGCGAGGCCGAGCAGCACGATCGCCACGGCGCCGCCGGTGAGGCCGACCGAGCCCGTGAAGTCCCCGCTCCGCTCGGCCGCGAGCAGGACCGCGAAGGTGAGCAGGACGAGTGCGGCGACGATGCCGAACGTCGTGCTGCCCGGTCCGGGCGTGGTCACCCGGGGGGCGCGCGGCGGGGGCGGCGGTGCGGGCACGTAGCCCTGCGTCGGGTACGGCTGGGCGGGCTGCGGCTGCGCGGGGTAGGGCGGTGCCGGGTAGGGCTGGGCCGCCGGGTACGGAGCCGTGGGGTAGCGGTCGGACGCCGTCGGCTCGGGCGTCTTCGTCAGCCGCACGGGACCGGAGGACGTGGTCCCGGCAGCGGCGGTGCCGGACGCGGGGGTGGCGGACGCGGAGGTGCCCGGCCCCGCGGTTCCGGGTGCGGACGTGCCGGGTGCGGACGTGCCGGGCGGGGTCGTGCCGGGCGCCCCGGGAGCGGGGATCCCCGGGTACGGGCCGTACGGCGGGGGCGTCCGGCGGCTGCTCGCGGCCTTGATGACGAGCACGACCGCGACGACGACCGCCGCCGCCCACAGCAGCCCGTTGAGCCAGCCGAAGTCCCGGCCGCCCCACCAGCCGAACCAGTGGTCGTTGCGGTTCAGACCCACGATCAGCAGGGCGACCGCCCCGAGCAGCGCGGCGTCGAAGCGGCCCCGGATCGTCTCCTCGAGGTGGATCCGCCCGTCCGTCTGCTCGGGCAGCAGCGCCCAGCCGATCCCGTACAGCACCATCCCGAGGCCTCCGAGCAGGACGCTCGCGCCGAGGACGCCGCGCACCAGCAACGGGTCCACGCCGAGCCGCAGCGCGATGCCGCCCGCGACGCCGCCGATCCAGCGCTCGTCGCTGCGGACGAGCCCGGAGCGGCGCACGGAGCCGAAGAACGCGCTCTCGCCGGGTGCGGCGGGCGGCGGCGGGGGCGTGGGGGAGGTGTACGACGAGGGCGCCGGTCCGGGCTCCGAGGGTCGGGGCTCCGCCGGGTCGGGGGTCTGCGTGTCCATGGGTCGATCGTGGTCCCCGCGCGTGCCCCTGGGCATCGGGGGGTGCCCCTGACACGACCCTGATTCCCGTCCGCGGCGCCCCTGATCCTCGCCCGGACCGGGTCTCAGGGGCGCCGGGACGTGTGACGATCAGGGGGTGAGCACCACTCCTGCCCCGGACGGCCGGGCCCCGGCGCCCGGCGTGCCCCGCGGGGCACCAGGTGCCGGCGTCGTCCGCCTGCCGCTGCGCCGGCCGCCCCACGGCCGGCGGCTCGGCGGTGTCGCGCTCGGGATCGCGGCGCACCTCGACGTGCGGGTGTCGCACGTGCGGCTCGCGCTCGTCGGGCTCGCGCTCGTGGGTCTCGGCGTGCCGCTCTACCTGTTCCTCTGGCTCACGGTCCCCACGGGCGACCCGGCGGCCGCGGCGGGCGAGGTCCGGCCGGCGACGCTGACCCGGCTCGCGCAGCGTCAGCTCGGGCCCGAGGGCGCGGCGGCACGCTGGCCCGTCACCGACATCGCGGTCGCGATCGTGCTGCTCGTCGGCGCGGGCGCGCTCATCGCGACGCGGCAGGGCGCGGAGCTCGGCATGACGTGGGTCGTGCCGTCGATCATCCTGCTCGCGGGCGCGGGGCTCGTGTGGAGCCAGCTCGACTCGGTGCAGCGCGGGCGGTGGCGCGAGCGCGCGGGCGGCGGCCGCATGCCCGTGAGCGTCCTGCGCCTCGTCGGCGGCCTCGTGCTGACCGGCGTCGGGATCCTGCTGCTCGTCGCGCAGGAGCTCGCGCCGGGCGCCCTCGTCCAGTCGACGATCGCCGCGGCCGCGGTGCTCGCCGGGGTCGCGCTCGTCATCGCGCCCTGGTGGCTGCGGCTCGTGCGCGAGCTCGGCGACGAGCGCGCGGCGCGGGCGCGCGAGTCGGAGCGCGCGGACATCGCCGCCCACCTGCACGACTCCGTGCTGCAGACCCTCGCCCTCATCCGGGCGCGCGCGGACGACCCCGCCGAGGTGGCCCGCATGGCGCGCGCGCAGGAGCGGGAGCTGCGCGAGTGGCTGTACGACGACCGCCCCGCGCCCGGCACGTCGGTCGCCGCGGCGCTGCGGGCCATCGTGGCGGAGGTCGAGGACGGGCGTTCCGGGCCCGGGGGCGAGGTCGTGACGATCGACACCGTCGTCGTGGGGGACCGGGTGCCCGACGTGGCGACCGAGGCCCTGCTGCAGGCGACGCGCGAGGCGCTCGTCAACGCCGTGGTGCACGGCCGCCCGCCCGTGTCGCTGTACCTCGAGGTCCGGCCCGACGTCGTCGAGGTGTTCGTGCGCGACCGGGGCGAGGGCTTCGACCTCGACACGATCCCGTCCGACCGGTTCGGGGTGCGCGAGTCCATCCTCGGGCGGGTGCGCCGGCGGGGCGGCACGGCGACCGTCCGGTCGAAGGACGGCACCGAGGTGCACCTGTGCGTCCCCGTCGACGGGACGGCCGACGAGCCGGCCGCCCCGCACGCCCCCCACGCCGCCCCGGTGGACCCGCGGACCGCCGGGTCCGCCGCGCCGCCGCCCGCCGCACCCCTCCCCCCGACCCCCGCACCCGGCCCGCCGTCCGGCGGCCCCGGTGCGTCGTCCACGGCGCCCGGCGTGCCGGGCACCACCAGAGAGGCATCCGTATGAGCGCACCGGTCGACGTGGTCCTGGTCGACGACCACCTCATGTTCCGCACGGGGGTCAAGGCGTCGCTCGACGACCGGGTCCGCGTCGTCGGCGAGGCCGCGTCGGTCGACGAGGCGGTGCGGGTCGTGCGCGAGCTGCGCCCGCCCGTCGTGCTGCTCGACGTGCACCTGCCCGGGGGCGACGGGGGCGGCGGCGCCGAGGTCATCCGCACGTGCACCGACCTGCTCGGCGAGACGCGCTTCCTCGCGCTCTCGGTGTCCGACGCGTCCGAGGACGTCGTCGCGGTGATCCGCGCCGGCGCGCGCGGGTACGTCACGAAGGCCATCTCGGGCGCGGACCTCGCGGACGCGGTCCAGCGCGTCGCGGGCGGCGACGCCGTCTTCTCCCCGCGGCTCGCGGGCTTCGTGCTCGACGCGTTCGGCACCGCCGCGGGCGACGTGGCGACGGGCGACGACGAGCTCGACCGGCTGTCCGCGCGCGAGCGGGAGGTCATGCGGCTCATCGCGCGCGGGTACTCCTACCGCGAGGTCGCGAGCGAGCTCTTCATCTCGATCAAGACCGTCGAGACGCACGTGTCGGCGGTGCTGCGCAAGCTCCAGCTCTCCTCGCGGCACGAGCTCACGCGCTGGGCGGCCGCCCGGCGCCTGCTCTGACGGCGCCGCTGCCGGCCCCACCGCCGGGACGGCCGTCGCGGCGGTGCGGCACGGCCTAGGGTGTGGCGCATGACGACCCTGTACTACGTCCTGCTCGTGCTGCACCTCGTCGGCTGGGCCATCGTGCTCGGCGGCGTCCTCGCGACGATGCGCGAGCGCGTGCTCCCCCGGGGCGCGCTGCACGGGATCCTGACCGCGCTCGTGACCGGCGTGCTCATGGTCGGGCTCGCGTCCTCGGGGGCCGCGGACGTCGGCGAGCCGGACAACACGAAGATCGCGGTCAAGCTGCTCGTCGCGGTCGTCGTCACCGCGCTCGTCGTGCAGGGGGCCCGCAAGCCGGCGAAGGTCACGACCGGTCTGCTCGGCGCGATCGCGGGCCTCACCGCGCTCAACGTCGCGATCGCCGTCCTGTGGCGCTGAGGGTCCGCGCGTGAACCCTGTGGGTGAGCTCGTCGTCGGGCTCGTCATCGTGGTCGGCCTCGTCGGCGTCGTCGTGCAGGTGCTCCCCGGCAGCCTCATCATCCTGGGCGCGGTGGCCGTGTGGGCCGGCGAGACCGGTGGCGCGGTCGCCTGGGTCGCGTTCGCGGTGGGGGTGCTCGCGATCGCCGCCGCGTCGGTCGGCAAGTACCTGCTCGCCGGGCGCCACCTCAAGACCGCCGGGGTGCGCAACGCCACGCTCGTGTGGGGCGGCGTGCTCGGGGTCGTCGGCTTCTTCGTCGTCCCGGTCGTCGGCCTCCCGCTCGGGTTCGTGCTCGGGGTCTACGCCGCGGAGCGGGTGCGGCGGCGCGAGCACGCCGCGGCGTGGACCGCGACGGTCGCGGCGCTCAAGGCCACCGGCATCACCCTGCTCGTCGAGCTCGCCGGGGCGCTCGTCGCCGCCGGGGCGTGGGCGGCGGCGGTCGCCGTCACCTGACGGGGTGACATCGGGGTGCGGTCGCTCACACCGGGTACCGCCCGGGCGATAGGGCGTCGACATCCCCCGACGTCGTGGAGCCCCTCATGAGCAGACTCGCCTCGCTGTCCATCCGCGGACGGCTCCTGGCGCTGGTCGTCGTGACCGCGCTCGGTCTCGTCGCCGTCGTGACGCTCGCCGTCGGGCAGGCCGAGGGCCGGATCCTCGAGGAGCGGCAGGCGGCGACGCGCGCGGTGGTCGAGACCGCCGTCGGGCTCGTCGCCGTGTACGGCGAGCGCGCCGCGTCCGGGGACCTCACCGAGGAGGAGGCGCAGGAGCAGGCGATCGCAGCGGTGCGCGAGCTCCGGTACTCGGGCGACGAGTACTTCTGGATCAACGACATGGGCCCGACCATGGTCATGCACCCGATGAAGCCCGAGCTCGACGGCACCGACCTCACGGAGAACGCGGACCCCGACGGCAAGCACCTCTTCGTCGAGATGGTCGAGGTCGTCGAGGCGGACGGCGCGGGCCTCGTCGCGTACCAGTGGCCCAAGCCCGGCGCCGAGCAGCCGCAGCCCAAGATCTCCTACGTCGCGGGCTACGAGCCGTGGGGCTGGGTCGTCGGCTCGGGCGTGTACGTCGACGACGTGCGGGGGGCGGCGGTCGCAGACGCGCGCGGGCTCGTCGTCGGCTCGGCCCTCGTCCTCGCGCTGGTCGTGGGCCTGAGCCTCGTGGTGGCACGCAGCATCGTGCGCCCGATCGGCGTCGCCGCGGGCGTGCTCGCGAGCGGCGACCTCGGCGCCCGCCTCGACACCGGTCGCGGCACGACCGAGCTGGACCGGCTCGCCGCGGCGCTCAACGCGACGCTCGACCGGACGTCCGCCGTCGCGGCGAGCGTCACCGACGTCGCGCAGGACGTGCGCGCGGCCGCCGGGCGCCTCGCGGAGACCAGCGACGCGATGGGCTCCGTCGTCGAGGGGTCGGCGCAGCGGACCGCGGAGGCCAGCACCGCGGCGCACGAGGTCAGCGGCGGCATCGACGCCGTCGCGTCCGGGACGACGCAGATGGGTGCCTCCATCTCCGAGATCGCGGCCAACGCGAACGCCGTCGCGAAGATCGCCGCCGAGGCGGTCGAGGTCGCCGAGCGGACCAACCGCACGGTGGCCCAGCTCGGGGACTCCTCCGCGCAGATCGGCAGCGTCGTCAAGGTCATCACCGCGATCGCCGAGCAGACGAACCTGCTCGCGCTCAACGCCACGATCGAGGCCGCCCGGGCGGGGGAGGCCGGCAAGGGGTTCGCGGTCGTCGCGGGGGAGGTCAAGGAGCTCGCGCAGGAGACGGCGCGCGCGACCGGCGACATCTCGGCCCGCGTGGACGGCATCCAGGGCGCGGTCGACCAGGCCGCCGCGGAGATCGCGCAGATCGCCCGCATCATCGACCAGATCCACGACTACCAGGGCACCATCGCCGGCTCCGTCGAGGAGCAGACCGCGACGACCAGCGCCATGGCGCACGCGGTCGCGGAGGTCGCGACGAGCGGCCGCGGCATGGTCGCGACGCTCGGCGACGTCCAGGCGGCCACGGCCCGCACGACCAGCGACCTCGACGGCATCCGGGACGCGGCGCGCGAGCTCGAGGCGACGAGCCGGCGGCTGCAGGAGTCGGTGCAGGTGCTCCAGGGCTGAGGGCCCGCGCTGAGCGCCCATGCGGCGCGCGGCGGTGCGGGTGGCGTGCGCGGCGGCGCGGGTGCGGCGGTGCGTGTACCGGGGTGTCGGTGGCGTTGCCTAGGCTGGTGGTGCCATGACGTCGCTCTTCGAGAACCTCCCGCTGCCCGGGTTCGGCGCAGCCGACCTCGCCCGTCCGACCGCCGCCGCGCCCTCGCGCGCGCCGGGAGCGGGGTCCGGCGCCGGCGCCGGGTCGGGTGCCCCCGGCGCGCGCGGGCGTGCGTTCACGCAGGCCACGCTCGACGTGCCCGACGGCCCGTCCGACGACGTGTCGCTGCCGGGTCCGGTCCGCGGGGACGGCGAGCCGGACGACGGCCGCGTGCACGCCGCGGGCTCCGGGGCGGGCCGGGGTGCCGCGGTGCGGGACGACGGCAGGGACGACCCCAGCGACGGCCGGGGCGGGCACCGCGACGACGAGCACGCGCACGGCCCGCGCCGCCCTCGGGTCGAACCGGACGCGCTGCTCGAGGGCCTCAACCCCGAGCAGCGCGAGGCTGTGCTGCACCGCGGGAGCCCGCTGCTGATCGTCGCGGGCGCGGGCTCGGGCAAGACCCGGGTCCTCACGCACCGCATCGCGCACCTGCTCGCGACCCGGCAGGCGCGGCCGGGCGAGATCCTCGCCATCACGTTCACCAACAAGGCCGCGGCGGAGATGCGCGAGCGCGTCGAGGCGATCGTGGGCCCGCAGGCCCGGATGATGTGGGTCTCGACGTTCCACTCGGCGTGCGTGCGGATCCTGCGCAAGGAGGCCGCGACGCTCGGCCTGCGGTCGACGTTCTCGATCTACGACTCCGCCGACTCCCAGCGCCTGCTGACGATGGTCGCGCGCGAGCTCGACCTCGACTCGAAGAAGTACCCGCCCAAGGCGCTCGGGTCCAAGATCTCGGCGCTCAAGGACGAGCTCGTGGACCCCGAGACGTTCGCGGCGACCGTCCCGAGCGACGCGGGGTCGTTCGACGCGGTGCTCGCGCAGGTGTACCAGCGCTACCAGACCCGGCTGCGGCAGGCCCACGCGCTCGACTTCGACGACCTCATCATGACGACCGTCAACCTGCTGCAGGCCTTCCCGGCCGTCGCGGAGCACTACCGCCGGCGGTTCCGGCACGTGCTGGTCGACGAGTACCAGGACACCAACCACGCGCAGTACACGCTCGTGCGCGAGCTCGCGGGCGTCGGTGCCGCGGGGCGTGCGGCGGACGCCGCGGAGGCGGCCGGCGCGGGCGCGGTCGGCGCGGCCCCGGGC
>NZ_JBFTER010000096.1:0-20258 GCF_047229345.1 Cellulomonas jepli
GTCCACGCGGGCGTCGCGGCGTCGTCGTCCCCGGAGCCCGCGATGCGCGCGGCCGCGAGCACGCCGAGCAGCTGCGCGGACGCGTGCACGACGCGGGGGTCGGTCGGCACGTGCTTGCCCAGCACGGTCGAGACGAGCAGGTGCGCGCGGCGGGGGTTGCGCCGCAGCGCGAGCCCGACGAGCTCCGGGAGCGTCACCCCGACCGGCGAGCCCGCCGTGCCGAGCCCCACGCCGAGCCGGTCCGCGACCCACCCGCCGGTCCACGCGCCGCCCCGGTCCGCCCGCTGCCGGGCCCGGAGCCCGGGGATCGAGCCGGCCGGCCCGCCGCCCGTGCGCGCGGACCCCGGTTCCCGGCGCGCGCTCCCGGCGCCGGCCACGTGCCGTCCCGTCACGCGGGGTCGCCCGCGCCGAGCAGGTCCACGAACGACACGTCCTCGCCCGAGACGCCGAACACGCGGGCGCGGAGCATCGTGCGCTCGGCCCACGCGCGGTGCGGCTTGGCCTCGTTCATCTTGTTGCGGTAGCCGGACGCCGCGACGCCGCCGTCCGACATCTCGACCCCCAGGATGTGCGCCGCGTCGCTGTGCTCCTCGTGCGTCACGACGGACAGCGCGTGCACCGCGGCGACGTGCGAGGGGTGGATGACGGTCTTGCCGGTGATCCCGTTGGCCTTGTCGAGCACGATCTCGCGGATCAGGCCGTCGAGCGCCTTGCGGATCAGGCGCGCCCGCAGCGCGCGCTCGTCGTGCTCGATGAACGGCGACTCGCGCAGCAGGGGCTTGAGCAGGCGCTCCTGCCCCTCGAAGTACTCCCACACCGAGCCCGTGACGACGAAGCCCGTGTCGTCGGCGCGCCCGAGCACGTTGACCACGTCGGCGATGACCTGCGCGACCGGCAGGACGTCGTAGATCGTCAGGTCCCGGCTGCGCCGGATCCCGTACGCCGAGCTCAGGTCGGTCGCGCCGATCCGCACGGCCAGGACCCGCTCGCGGTGCTTGTCGAGCGCCCGCCGGATCCCGACGAGGGCGTCGGTGCGCGTCTCGCGGTGGATGACCTCCGCGGACTCGAGGATCGGCATCGCGAAGTACCGGTGGCCGGTGCGGTCCGAGGCCTCCGCGACGGTGTCGAGGAAGTCGCTGCCCCGGTCCTCGGTGAACTTCGGGACGACGAAGCCCGACAGCGCGCCGGCGTGCTCGCCCAGACCGGCGACGACCCGGCCGATCTGCTCGGGCGTGCGCACGCGCACGAACACGAGCGGGCCGGCCTCACCGGACTCGGCGAGGCTGCGCACCTGCGCGACGAGATTCGCCTCCGCCGCCGGGACGTCCCGGTCGGCGATGGCGTCCTCGAGGCAGACGACCGCGCTCGTGACGCCCTGCGCCGCCCGCCGGACGAGGTCGGCCGCGATGGCCGGCCTCGTCCCGGGCAGGTAGAGCGTGGCCCCGAGCGCGACCGCGAGGAGCTCACGGTCGTCGTGCGCCGTGAACTCCTGCGGCTCGACGTGGAAGAGCCGCTCGCGCTCCTGGGGCGCGAGGTGCGCGAAGTGGCGCATCGTCGCGGTGGTCAGCCGGCGTGGACGTCGACGTGCCCGACCTCGACGCCGGCCGCCTTGAGACGGCGGTTGCGCAGGATCGACGACACGAAGGCGGCACCGATGAAGGCGACCCCGACGAGGCCGGTGATGATCTCGTCGACGTGGTAGCCGATGCTCACGAGCAGGATGATCGCGAGCGCGGCGATCGCCCAGTGGGCGCCGTGCTCGAGGTACACGTAGTCGCTCAGCGTGCCCTTGCGGACGAGGAACACCGTGATCGAACGGACGAACATCGCACCGATGAAGCCGAGGCCCAGGGCGATGATGATCGGGTCGGACGTGATCGCGAACGCGCCGATGACGCCGTCGAACGAGAACGACGCGTCGAGGACCTCGAGATAGAGGAACAGGAAGAAGCCGGCCTTGCCGGTGGCCTTCGCGAGCTGCGTCGGGCCCGTGCGGTCCTTCGCGCCCGAGCCCTCCTCGGCGGCGCCGTCCTCGATGATCGTGCCGCCGGCCTCCTCGATGCCCTCCTGCTCGAACAGGGAGCCCAGGCCGTTGACGGCGATGTACGTGATCATGCCGAGCACACCGGCGACCATGACGATCGCCGGGTCCTCCGCGAGGAGCTGGGCGACCAGGACGAGCGCGATGCCACCGACGACGACGGAGAGCTGGTCGAGCTTGCCGATGCGGGCGAGGGGGCGCTCGAGCCACGTGAGCCACTTGATGTCGCGGTCCTCGAAGATGAAGTCGAGGAACAGCATCAGCAGGAACATCCCGCCGAACGCGGCGATCTGCGGGTGGGCCTCGTTGAGGAGGTAGGCGTAGCTGCCCGGCGTCTCCGGGTCGCCCTTCTCCATCGCGAGCGAGATGGCCTCGACCGGGCCCAGGTCGGCGGTGATGCCGACGATGAGCAGCGGGAAGACCAGGCGCATGCCGAACACCGCGATCGCGATGCCGACGGTGAGGAAGATCTTCTGCCAGAACTCGCTCATGCGCACGAGGATCTTGGCGTTGACCACGGCGTTGTCGAAGGACAGCGAGACCTCGAGGACACCGAGGATCAGGCACAGGAAGAGTGCGGTCGGGCCTCCGTAGAAGAAGGCCACGACGAGGGACACGGCGGTCACGGCGAACGACCAGCCGAAGGTACGCATGACCACGGGGGGGTCCTCGTTCTCTCGGGAAGATGCACGCCCGGGGGCGCTGCAGGGGGGGTGGTGCACCGGGGCGGGCGTGCCCCGGGTGAGGGTCAGCCGACGTCGACCCCGAAGTCCTTGGCGATGCCGTGCAGGCCGGACGTGTAGCCCTGGCCGATGGCCCGGAACTTCCACTCGCCGAGGTGCCGGTAGATCTCACCGAAGATCATCGCGGTCTCGCTCGACGCGTCCTCGCTCAGATCGTACCGAGCGAGCTCCTGCTCGTCGGCCTGGTTGACGATCCGGATGAAGGCGTTGCGGACCTGGCCGAAGCTCTGGCCGCGCTCGGTGGCCTGGTAGATCGACACCGGGAACACGATCCGGGTGACCTGCTCGGGCACCCGGGCGAGGTCGACCTTGATCGACTCGTCGTCGCCCTCGCCCTCGCCGGTCAGGTTGTCACCCGTGTGCTCGACCGAGCCGTCGGGGCTGGCGAGGTTGTTGAAGAACACGAAGTGCTGGTCGGACAGGACACGGTCGCCGGGGCCGACGAGGAGCGCGCTCGCATCGAGGTCGAACGCGGCGCCGCTCGTCGTGCGGGCGTCCCAGCCGAGGCCGACGACGACGGCCGTCAGGTTCGGGGCCTGCTTGGTCAGCGAGACGTTCCCGCCCTTGTTCAGGCTGACGCCCATGGTCGGTCTCCTCCGGGTCTGGACGGTCGGTGCGGTGGTGCGGGACCGGCGGGGCGGTGGTGCCGGGTGGTGCTGGACGGGCGGGCTGCGCGGGTGCGGCGGCGCGACCGGTGACGCGGGCGGTCGGGCGCACCCCGCGAGGTGCGCCCGACCGTCGTGCGGGGGCGTCAGACGTTGACGCCGAAGTCCTTCGCGATGCCCGAGAGGCCCGAGGCGTAGCCCTGGCCGACGGCGCGGAACTTCCACTCGGCGCCGTTGCGGTACAGCTCGCCGAAGACCATCGCGGTCTCGGTCGAGGCGTCCTCGGTGAGGTCGTAGCGAGCGAGCTCGTTGTTGTCCGCCTGGTTCACGATGCGGATGAACGCGTTGCGGACCTGGCCGAAGCTCTGGCCGCGGCCGGCGCCGTCGTAGATCGAGACGGGGAAGACGATCTTGTCGACCTCGGCCGGGACCGTCGAGAGCTGGACCTTGAGCTGCTCGTCGTCGCCGTCGCCCTCACCGGTCAGGTTGTCGCCGAGGTGCTCGACCGAGCCCTCGGGGCTCTTCAGGTTGTTGAAGAACACGAAGTGCCCGTCCGACACGACCTTGCCGTTCGCGTCGACCAGGATCGCCGAGGCGTCCAGGTCGAAGTCGGTGCCCGTCGTCGTGCGGACGTCCCAGCCGAGGCCGACCACCACGGCGGTGAGGCCGGGTGCGGCCTTGGTGAGGCTGACGTTCCCGCCCTTGCTGAGGCTGACTCCCACGGATCCTCCAGAGGCTTCTGACGGAGGCGTGCCCCCCGTCGTGCTGACCGCGCACCGCCAGGTTCGACGGCGCACCGATGCTAACAACGCAGGTGCGCGCGCCGGAGTTCCTTCCGCGCAGGATCAGGGTCCTCTCAGGGTGACATCAGGGGTCGCACGGACCCCCGCGGGCCGCCGAGACTTTAGAGTCGACACGGACCGGCCACGCGCGCGACCCGTGCGCGCCGGCGCACACGACGACAGGGAGACACGACGATGTCCGAGCTCGACCTGGGATCCACCGCGACGCCCGGCCCGGCGGTCGCCGCACCCACGTCCGGGGCGCTCGTGCTCACGCCGCCCGCACCCGTCGTCGTCGTCGAGAAGGAGCAGGCCGCGGGGGCCGTCCCGATCGACTCCGCGAAGCAGGTCGAGCTGCGGCAGAAGGCCGACGCGTTCGTCACCGAGCTCGTCGCGCTCGACACGCGCTCGCCCGAGTTCGCGCAGAAGGTCGCGTCGATCACGGCGATGGGCGAGCAGGACATGCGCGCCGCCGCCGCGGTGTCGAGCCGCATGCTCGACCGGCCCGCCGCGGCGATGGGCAAGGCGAAGGGCGGCTCGACGGCGGGCAGCGGCGACGCGCAGGTGCGGGTCGCGACGACCATCGCCCAGCTCCGGCAGACCGTGACGGAGCTCGACCCGCACCGCGCCGACCTCACGGGCGTCAAGAAGGCGCTGCGCTGGCTCCCGGGCGGCTCGAAGATCGACAGCTACTTCCAGCGGTACCAGTCCGCGCAGCAGCACCTGGACGCGATCATCAAGTCGCTCAACTCGGGCCAGGACGACCTCCGCAAGGACAACGCGGCGATCGAGACCGAGAAGGCGAACATGTGGGCCACGATGGGCCGGCTCGCCGAGTACAACGAGCTCGCCGGCGCGCTCGACGCCGCGCTCGTGGACAAGGTCGCGCAGCTCGAGGCCGCGGGGCGCCAGCAGGACGCCGACACCGTGCGCGCCGACGCGCTGTTCCCGGTGCGCCAGCGCCGCCAGGACCTCATGACGCAGATGGCCGTCAACGTCCAGGGCTACATGGCGCTCGACCTGGTCCGGAAGAACAACATCGAGCTCATCAAGGGCGTCGACCGCGCGCAGACCACGACGATCGCGGCGCTGCGGACCGCCGTGATCGTGTCCCAGGCCCTCTCGCGCCAGAAGCTCGTGCTCGACCAGATCACGGCGCTCAACACCGTGACCTCCAACCTGATCGAGCAGACCTCGCAGCAGCTGCGCACGCAGGGTGCCGAGATCAGCCAGCAGGCGGCGCAGTCGACGATCGACGTCGAGAAGCTGCAGGCGGCGTTCGACAACGTGTTCGCGACGATGGACGCGCTCGACACGTTCCGAGCGCAAGCCGTCGACAGCATGGCGCAGACCGTCACGGCGCTCGAGGGGCAGATCCAGCGCGCCCAGCCGTACCTCGCGCGGACCCGGCAGGGCGAGATCACGTCCTGACGCCCGACCGAGGAGGAGCCCGACCGTGAGGTGGTTCAGGCGGTTCACGGACGCCCGGGAGGACGCCGTCGTCCCGCCGCTGCCGCTCCCGCACGCCGACGACCCCGCGGACAGCGTGGAGCAGCTGCTCGCGGGCGTCGCGGGGCTCGAGCGCCTCGTGAATCGCAGCGCCGGGCGGCTGCCGACCGCGGCCGTCGCGAACGCACGCCGGATCACCGACGTGCTGCGGGCCGTCGTCGCGCAGGCGCAGACCCGGCCGCTCGACGTCTACGCCACGATGTCCGTGCGCGGCACCGTCGAGGACTACCTGCCGACGACGCTCCAGACCTACCTGGCCGTCGACGCGCGGCTGCTCGACACCCCGCGCGGAGCCGGCCACACACCCACGCAGTCGCTCATGATGCAGCTCGACGCGCTCCTGCAGTCGGCGACCGCGACCCTGCACGCGACCCAGAACCAGGACGCTGACGCTCTGATGACGCAAGGCAACTTCCTCCGCACGCGGTTCTCCGGCTCGGACCTGGACCTGTGATGGCGGCGCGGCCCATGGCGCGGGGCTCGAACGTCGAGCTGACCCGCGAGATCCCGTCGCTCACCGGCGTCGTGCTGGGCGTGCGGTTCGCGTCGAGCGAGCCCGTGCTGATGGACAACATCGTCGTCGCGACCCTGCTGTGCGACTCCCGCAGCCGCGTGCTCTCGGACCGGCACGTGGTGTTCTTCAACCAGCTCGTCGAGCCGGACCTCTCGGTCGCGCAGCTCGAGCGGGTCGTCGGGACCGACACCGAGCAGGTCGAGGTCGACCTCACGGGCGTCCCCGCCGACGTCGAGCGCATCGTCGTCGTCGCGTACATCAACGAGGCGCTCGGGCAGCGCCGGACCCTCGGGCAGCTGCGCGAGGCCGCGGTGCGGGTGCTCGACCTGCGCGACAGCTCCGAGCTCGTGCGCTCCGAGAACCTCGCGCCGTCGCTGCGCGCCGAGACGGGCCTCGTGCTCGGCGAGCTCTACCGGCACACGACCGGCTGGAAGTTCAAGGTCGTCGGGCAGGGGTACGCGAACGGCTTCGAGGGCATGGCGGCCGACTACGGCGTGCCGCTGTGACGTCGCCCCGGTCGCCCTACCCGAGCACGGAGGTGCGGCACGACCTCCCGTGGCTGCGGCGCCGGACGCTGCGGACCCGGGTCGAGGCCGCGGCGGCGTCTGGGGGCGCGTCGAGCGCGTCGGCCGCATCGACCGCCGGGGCCGGCCCGGCCGGCGCGCCGCTGCGACCGGTGACACCCCCGCAGCCGAGCCCGGCGGCGCCCGTGACGTCGTCGCTCGACCTCGGCTCCGCGGCGGCTGGGTCGTCGTCGCTCGACCTCGGCTCCCCGGCGGCGCCGCCCGCGCCGCCCGCACCCGTCCGGTCCGCTGCACCGGCCTCGGAGGGGACCGCGCTCCGCCCGCAGCCCGCTCCGTCCGTCCCGCCCGCACCGTCCCCGACGCGGGGGCCGAGCACGACGACGTCGCTCGACCTCGCCGCGTCGCCCACCGCGGCAGCACCGGTGCGCCGCGTCCGGCCGGAGCCCCCGTCGGCCGCCGCGGGCGACCTCGTGCTGGCGTTCACGCCGTCGCGCGTGCACGCGGGGTCGCCGGCCGTGCTGACTCCCGCCGAGCCCGTCGTCGCGCTCACGGCGCTGCAGTCGGGCGTCGGCGGGCTGACCGTCGAGGCGGCGTGCTCCGAGGCCGTCGGCGACCTGCGGCTCGCGTGCGCGTACCGGCTCGCCGGCGCCCGGCCCTCGCTCGTCGCGCACAGCCGCGAGATCCCCGTCGCCGGGCTGCACACCCGACGGCCCGTGATCGTCTCGTCGCGCGAGCGCTTCGAGCAGCTCGTCGTGGACCTGCGGCAGGTCCGCGCGGTCGAGCGGCTCGTCGTGCTCGCGTACTCCGAGTCCGGCGCGGCGCTCGACTGGGGTGGCACGCTCGTCGTGCACGGGTTCGGCGGCCTGCGCGTCGAGGCGCCGCTGCGGCACGGGCGGTCGGCGGGCGTGCTCGTCGCGCTGTCGGTGCTGCGGGCCGGTGGGGAGCTCGTCCTCCGCGCCGAGGACGAGCTGATCGAGGGCACGCTGCGCGACGCGTGCACCGCGCACGGCTTCGAGCAGATCACCTGGGTCGACACCCGGACCCCGCTCGTGTGAGCGGGCTGCGGCACCCGAGAGGTGCCGGCCGCGAGCGCCGGGCCGCAGCGCACCGAGCAGGACGACCCGAACCAGAGCCGAACCAGCAGAGCCTGAGCAGCACGACCAGCCGCCGGTCCGCCGGCACACCGAGGAGGTCAGCATGGGAATCGACTACACCAAGCGTCCGGGGGCGCCCGAGCCCGCACCCGAGAGCGGCACGGCGGGCGGTGCGGCGCCCGTCTCGCTGAGCAAGGTCACGCTCACGAAGGCGGCACCGTCGGTGTCGCTGACCAAGCGCGGTGGCGCGAGCGGGATCCTGCGCGTCAACCTGAACTGGAACGCGCGCCCCGCGGGTGCGCCGCAGGGCGGCGGCGGGTTCCTCAAGCGGCTCACGGGCGGTGGCGGCGGCGGGTCGATCGACCTCGACCTCGCGGCCCTGTACGAGTACACCGACGGGTCCAAGGGCGTCGTCCAGGCGCTCGGCAACGCCTTCCGCGACACGCGCAGCGGCGAGGCCATCACCTGGCTCGACGGCGACGACCGCAGCGGCACGAACTCGGGCGGCGAGAACCTGTTCGTCAACCTCGCGCACGTGAGCGAGATCCGCCGCATCCTCGTGTTCGCGTTCATCTACCAGGGTGTGCCGAACTGGGCCGCCGCGGACGGCGTCGTGACGCTGTTCCCCGCGTCGGGCCCCGAGATCGAGGTCCGGCTCGACGAGCACGACCCGCGCTCGCCGATGTGCGCGATCGCGATGATCGAGAACACGGGCGGCGAGCTGTCCGTGAACCGCGAGGTCCGCTACATCCAGGGCAGCCAGGCCGAGCTCGACCGCCAGTACGGCTGGGGCATGAACTGGACGGCCGGGCGCAAGTAGCCGGCCCACCGGGACGACGACGGCCGGCCGCCGGAGCACGCGCTCGCGGCGGCCGGCCGTCGGTCCGTCCCGTCACGAAGTGCGCCGGCGCACGTCCCCGGACCCGGCTCGATGGGGCGCGCGGGGCAAATGGTGCACCGGGATGCCGCCCGGCCGTCGCCCCGCCGCGGCGTCCTGCCGTGGGTCCTGCGGGCTACCCTGGCGCCGTGACCGCGAGCGACGCCCAGCCCGAGAGCCGAGCCGCTCAGCCCACCCCGGCCGAGGGGCCGCGGGACGACGGCGCGACGCCGACGGCCACGCACGGAGCGACCGCTGCGCACGGTGCCGCGGCTGCGGTCGACGCCACGGAGGCGCGTACGGCGACGACGCCGGTCCACGCTCCCGGGCTCTTCGTCTCGTTCGAGGGCGGCGACGGCGCGGGCAAGTCGACGCAGGCCCGCGCGCTCGCGGACCGGCTGCGCGCGCTCGGCCGCGAGGTCGTGCTGACGCGGGAGCCGGGCGGGACCCCGCTGGGCGTCGAGCTGCGGCAGGCGCTGCTGCACGGCGACCACGTCGACCCGCGCGCGGAGGTGCTGCTCTACGCCGCCGACCGCGCGCACCACGTCGCGTCGCTCGTCCGCCCGGCGCTCGAACGCGGGGCGGTGGTCATCACCGACCGCTACCTGGACTCGTCGGTCGCGTACCAGGGCTCGGGGCGGGACCTCGGCGCCGACGAGGTCGAGCGGATCTCGCTCTGGGCGACCGGCGGGCTGCTGCCCGCCGTGACGGTGCTGCTCGACCTCGACCCGGACGTCGGCCGCACCCGGCTCACCGGGACCCCCGACCGGCTCGAGCGGGCCGGCGACGACTTCCACCGCCGCACGCGCGCCGCGTTCCTCGCGCGGGCCGAGCGGGACCCGGGTCGCTGGCTCGTGCTCGACGCGACGCTCCCGGTCGACGAGCTCGCGGCGCGGGTGTTCGCACGGGTCGCCGCGGCGGGCGGGTTCGGCGACGACCTCGGCGCGGGCGGCCGGACGCCGGTGCGTGCGGCGGGCGGTGATCCCGAAGAGCCGGGGACCGGGACGCGCAGTGATCCCGGGGCGCCGGGGACCGGCAGGGCGAACGCTGCCCGGTGGTCCGACACCGTCCCGGGTTCGACCACGGGGACCGGTGCCGCGTGAGCGTCTGGGACGACGTCGTCGGGCAGGAGCCCGCGGTCGAGGAGCTGCGTGGCGCGGCGCTCGACCCGAGCCGCATGACGCACGCGTGGCTGCTCACCGGACCGCCGGGCTCCGGCCGGTCCAACGCGGCGCGCGCGTTCGCCGCGGCGCTGCAGTGCCTCGAGGGCGGCTGCGGGCACTGCCACGCGTGCACCACGGTGCTGCACGGGACCCACCCGGACGTGACGCTCGTCGCGACCGAGGGCGTGTTCATCCGCGTCGACACCGCGCGGCCGCTCGTCGAGCTCGCGCAGCGGTCGCCGTCCGAGGGGCGCTGGCGGGTCATCGTCGTCGAGGACGCGGACCGGCTCAACGAGACGAGCGGCAACGTGCTGCTCAAGGCCATCGAGGAGCCGCCGCCGCGCACGGTCTGGCTGCTGTGCGCGCCGAGCCCGCAGGACGTGCTCGTGACGCTGCGCTCGCGCAGCCGCTCGGTGCCGCTGCGCGTCCCGCCGGTCGACGCGGTCGCCGAGCTGCTGGTCCGCCGCGACGGGGTCGACCCGCATGTCGCGGCCGTCGCCGCCCGGGCGGCGCAGAGCCACATCGGCATCGCGCGGCGGCTCGCGCGCGACCCCGAGGCGCGCGCCCGCCGGGCCAAGGTGCTCTCGCTCGCGCCGCGCGTGCGCGGGGTCGGGGACGCCGTGCTGGCCGCCGGGGAGCTCGTCGAGACGGCGCAGGCCGACGCGAAGGCGGCGACCGAGGAGCGCGACGCGAGCGAGCGCTCGGCGCTGCTGCGCTCGCTCGGCGCCGAGGGTGCGGCGACGATCCCGCCGGCGCTGCGCGCCCAGGTCCGCCAGCTCGAGGAGGACCAGAAGCGCCGGGCGACGCGCGCGCAGCGCGACGTGCTGGACCGCGCGATGGTCGACCTGCTCTCGCTCTACCGCGACGTGCTCGTGATCCAGCTCGGCGCGGGCGTCGAGCTCGTGAACGTCGAGCACGAGGAGACCGTGCGCACGCTCGCCGAGAGCAGCACGCCGGAGCAGACGCTGCGCCGGATGGACGCCGTCGGGGTGGCCCGGACGCGGCTCGCGGGCAACGTCGCGCCGCTGCTCGCGGTCGAGGCGATGGCGATCGCGCTGCGGCCGCAGGGCTGAGCCTCCGGGCGGCCCGCGAGAGTCTCCCTCTTTTGACCAGCCCGAACGTGACAGCCTCCTGCTCGTCGCCGCGTCGCCGCGTCGCTGCGCCGAACGGGCGACGAGACCGCCGCCGCATCCCGCTTAGGCTGGGACGGTGCCCCTCGCCCCACGTGACGTCCGCCGTGCCGCCGAGCAGCCCGTGGCCGCGGTGACGCCCGCCCCGCTGCGCCCCGCCGCCCGCTCCGGCCGCCCGCTCCTGCGCGCCGCCGGGCTGCTGGCCGTGGGGGCGCTCGTGCTCGCCGGGTGCTCGAGCCCCAAGAACCAGGTCACGGTCGACCCGAGCGCCCCGGTCTCGTCGAGCGACGGGGTGGCCCCCGAGCTCGCGGAGTACTACGAGCAGCAGCCCGAGTGGACCGCGTGCGGGGCGCTCGAGTGCGCGACCGTCGTCGTGCCCGTCGACTGGGACGAGCCCGGCGGCGCGTCGATCGAGCTCGCGGTCAACCGGTCGCGCGCGACCGGGGGCGAGCGGATCGGGTCGCTGCTGACCAACCCGGGCGGTCCGGGCGCGTCGGGCACCGAGGCGCTCGAGAGCGTCGTGCTGCAGCGCATGGGGACCGAGGTCAAGGAGCGCTACGACCTCGTCGGCTTCGACCCGCGCGGCGTCGGGAAGTCGCACCCGGTCGAGTGCGTCGACGGCCCGGAGATGGACGAGATCGTCGCGTTCGACGCCGACTACTCGACGCCGGAGAGCCTCGAGGAGGTCGAGGCGATGTACGGCGAGTTCGGGGCCGGCTGCCTCGAGCGCACCGGTGACGTGCTGGAGCACGTCGACACCGTGAGCGCGGCCCGCGACCTCGACGTCCTGCGCGCGGTGCTCGGCGACCAGCAGCTGCACTACCTCGGCTTCTCCTACGGCACGGCGCTCGGTGCGACGTACGCGTCGCTGTTCCCGGAGCGCGTCGGCCGGCTCGTGCTCGACGGCGCGCTCGACCCGACCCTCGGCTCCGACGAGGTCGCGGCGGGCCAGGCGGCCGGCTTCGAGTCGGCCCTGCGCGCGTACGTCGAGGACTGCCAGGCGGGCAAGGGCTGCCCGCTCGAGGGCTCGGTCGACGAGGGTCTCGCCGCCGTCGCGGACCTGCTCGACGACGCGCGCCGCAACCCGCTCGAGACGTCCGACCCCGAGCGGCAGCTCACGGCCAGCCTCGCGTTCGCAGGCATCGCGCAGACGCTCTACGCCAACTCGCTGTGGCCGTACCTCACCGAGGGCCTGACCGGGGCGATCCAGCAGCGCGACGGCTCGCGGCTCCTGCAGTTCGCGGACCTCTACTACGACCGCGACGCCGACGGCACGTACGCGAGCAACACGACCGAGGCGTTCTGGGCGATCGGCTGCGCGGACGACCGGGCGACGACCGACCCCGACGAGATGCGCGAGTCCGCCGAGCGCATGGTCGACGTCGCCCCGACCATCGGGCGGTTCTTCGGCTACGGCGGCGTCGTGTGCGCGCGCTGGCCGGTCCCCGAGGCGGGCGGGCTCGACTCGTACGCGGCCGAGGGCGCCGCGCCGATCGTCGTGATCGGCACCACCAACGACCCCGCGACGCCCTACGTCTGGGCGGAGTCGCTCTCCGACGTGCTGTCCTCCGCGGTGCTCCTGACGTTCGAGGGCGAGGGGCACACCGCGTACGGGCGGTCCAACGAGTGCATCTCCGGGGCGGTCGACGCCTACCTGCTCGAGGGCACGGTGCCCGAGGACGGGACGCGCTGCTGACGCTGCCGGGCGGGCCAGCGCCGGCGTCGGCCGGCGGCGCTGGCCTGCAGGGACGGGCCCCGCGGGTGCTCGTTTTGAAACCCGGGCCGGACGCCAGGTAGAGTGGCGCAGCCCGCTCGGCTCGTCCGCGCGGTGCGTGCTCGACAGCAGGACCAGCAGTGCCGCCTTAGCTCAGTCGGTAGAGCGTCTCACTCGTAATGAGAAGGTCAACAGTTCGATTCTGTTAGGCGGCTCAGGACGGAACCCCGTCGGACCAGCGGAAACGCTGACAGTCCGGCGGGGTTTCCTCGTTCCTGCCTGATCCCGGACCTCCGACGGGCTCGCGTGCTGCGCTGTCAGGTCCGGTCGGTGACTCTCCCTGGGCTCCCGACCAGCCCCCGACCCTGTCAGGGGTGGGCCAGGAAGAAGTCCGCCAGCTGCTGCCGGAAGTCCGCGGTCACCACGTGCGACCCGTAGAGCTCGTTGACCTGCCGCTGGGCCTCGGCCAGGAAGGCCGGGGTGAACGACGGGCCCGGCGAGACGAGGCCCCAGCTCAGGGTGTTCGCGGGCCCGATCGGCACTGCGCAGGCGTCGAGCTGCCCGCTGGCCTGGAGGTCCGCGACCAGGGCGCTCGAGTCGGCCGGGCTCACGCTCGAGCCGGGGTCGCTGATGCGCTCGAAGGCCTCGGGCAGCAGGCCCGCCGGTTCGTTGACGTAGAGCTCCCAGTCGATGCCGCTGGCCGCGATGGCAGCCCAGTTCGCGGTCAGCCCGGCGTCGTTGGGTGGCACGCGCTGGTCGTTGCGACCTACGACCCACAACGTCGGGGGCGGTGGGAGCGCCGGGTTGGTGTACGTGCTCGCGAGACCGCGGACGTTCAGCAGGCCGATCGCCCGCGCCGGCGTGTGCACGGTGGCGAGGCTGGCGAACGCCCCGCCCGAGGAGAAGCCGGCGTAGTACACGGCCGCGCCCGCGAAGCCGAGGGCCGTGATGGTGCCCTCGACGTTCTGCAGGTCCTGGTTCGTCAGCGGGTCGTCGGTCATGTCGAAGTCGCCGCCCGGGCCGGCGCTCTGCAGGGCCGCGACCGCGTACCCGGCGTCGACGAGGGCCTCGACCAGAAGACGGTTCTCCATGAGCGTGAACCACACGCTGCCGCCCCCACCCCCGTCGAAGAGGATCACGAGCCCGAGCGCGCCCGGCGGGTTGTGGTACCGCACGGTGGTCCCTGCGACCGTCGTCGTCGTGAGCGTCCACGCATAGCTCGGTGGTGCGTTGTCTTCCCGGTGCCAGCACATGATCTGCCTCGTTCGCGTCGCGGGCGTGCCCGGCTCGTGCGGAGCCGGGGCGGACCTCGCGGGATCGCGCGGTCCGGTGCGCGCGCCCGGTGGGCTCGCGGATCCGGTCAGGGGGTGTCGGCCGGCTGGCGCTGACCGCGCCCGTGCTGGCTCCACGACGCGTCTGCCGCAGACGCGCGTGCACGTGGAGGACGCTCGACCCCGGCCGCTGATACGCCGAGGTAGCCCGTGCCGCCGTGCCGCCGTGCCGCCGTGCCGCTGTGCCGCCGTGCCGCCGTGCCGGTCGCCTGCTCCGCTGCGGTCGAGCCGGGTCAGGGTGAGGCGCGCCTCTCGGCGTGCTGCCGGTGGAGGTCGCGGAGCTCGTCGGCGAGCTCGGGTGCCGGCCCGGCGACGGGGATGCCGGGAGCGACGTCGGTGATCGGCAGGGGCGCGACCGGGGACGGCGGCAGCCCCCAGCCCTGCCGCCACTCGGTGAGCTGGCCGACCGCGCCCGCGTACACGATCCGGCCGAGCCCGACCCAGGCGTGGCCGGCCGCGCACATCGGGCAGTGCTCGCCCGAGGTGTAGACCGTGCAGGTGGGCCGCACGTCGGCGGGCACGTGCGCCGCCGCCCACTGCGCCAGCGCGAGCTCCGGGTGGCGCGTCTGATCGCCGCCCGCGGTGCGGTTGCGGTCCTCGTGCAGCACGGCGCCCGCGGCGTCGACCAGCACGGACCCGAACGGTTCGTCCCCGTCGGCCAGGGCCTCGCGGGCCAGCTCGACGCAGCGGCGCAGGTGCGCGAGGTCGCGGGGGCTCAGCGCCGTCGGCAGGTCCATCCCGCCACCGTACGACGCCAGGTGGCAGGGACAGCGGCGCGCGCGGCAGGGGAGCGGCGCGGGTGACCGGTGCTCAGGACAGCCCGAGGATCGCCGCGCGGGTCGGACGGTGGTCGATCTCCATGTAGCGCCCGCCCGCGTCGAGCACCGTGAAACCGGAGCGCGCGTAGACCTCCTGGGCGTCGCGGGTGGCGAGCAGGATCCGGGGCACACCTGCCGCGGTCAGGTCCTCGACGATGCTGTCGACGAGCCATGTCCCCAGTCCGCGACCGCGGTGGGCCTCGTCGACGAACACGTCGCACACCCAGGCGAACGTCGCGCCGTCGGTCACCGCGCGCGCGAACGCGACCTGCGTCCCGTTCTGGAGCGCGGCGTACGACTGCGAACCGGCGATGGAGCGCTCGATCGCGTCGCGCTCCCGGCCGGTCGCCCAGTACGACTCGACCGAGAGCCACCGGTGCACCCGGTCCAGGTCGATGCGGTCCGCGTCCTGCGTCAGCACGTAGCCGTCGCGCTGCCTGTCGCCCATGGGTCCTCCTCGGTGTCGAGCGGCACATGGTGCCAGAGGGGGTCGTGGCCGTGGCCAGGGATTTCACGCCGTGCGCCGTCCTCGCGGAACGCCACGCGCCGCAGCACCGCGACGCGTCCGTGCCCGGCCGCCCCCGTGCCCGCTCAGCGGTTCAGCAGCTCCGCGCAGCAGTCCTGCCACGCGGTCACCACGGCCCGCGTGCGGCGCGTGAGCAGGGCGCCGTCGGCGGGCACGGCACCCGGCCGCGCGAGCGCCCGGTCGTAGGGGAGCCGCAGCACCGGAGCACCGGGAGGTGCGGCGAGCGTCCGGGCGCGGCCGTGCACCTCCGCGAGGACGACGGTCACCCGGTCGAGCCCGCGGGAGTCGGTCGCGGCGAGCTCGTCGAGCAGCCGGCGGGCGTCGGCCGCGCCGAGCGGTGTCGCGGGCGCCACGAGGACCAAGGGGTCCTGCGGGCCGAGCACCGCGAGCACCTCGCCGAGCGGGCGGACCCCGGCGTCCCACACCGCCCGCTCCGGGTCGACCGTGTCCGCCTCGGCGCCGTCGGCGCGCTCCAGCAGCCCGCCGTGCTCCGCGCCGAGGAGCCGGGGTGCCCCACGCGGCTCGTCCCGCAGCCCGGCGAACGCGAGCGCGGCGAGCGTCGTCGCCCCGGCACCGGACGACGCGGCGACGAGCGCGAGCGTCCTCACGAGGCCGCCCCCTCGGGCGCCTCGGCGACGAGCGCGAGCGTCCTCACGAGGCCTCGCCCCCGAGCGTCGCGGCGACGAGCGCGAGCGTCCTCACGAGGCCGCCCCCTCGGGCGCCGCGGCCACGAGCGCGAGCGTCCTCACGAGGCCTCGCCCTCGGGGGTCGCGGCGACCTGCACGACGTAGGGCGCGACGCCGCGGCGCACGAACCGGCCACGCCCGGGCGGGAAGCGCTCGGGGTAGAGCCGCCCGACGACCTGGCCCTCGCTGCGCTCGCCCGACATCAGCAGCACCGAGCCGCCGGTGTCGCGCGTGGTCTGGATGACCTGCGTGTACATCGCACGGCTCGCGCCGGCCACGGGGCGGGTCAGCACCACGTGCAGGCCGAGGTCGCGCGCGCTCGGCATGTACGGCAGCAGGGGCGCGAGCGGGTCGTCGCCGCCCGCCGCGACGATGTCGTGGTCGTCGACGAGCACGACGATGCGAGGCTCCTTGGCGCGCTGCTCGGCGTCCCGCGTCGGGCGCTTCTCGAGCTCGGCCGCGATCGACGCCGCGAGCCCGCGGGCCTGCGCGGCGTTGCGGGCGTGCGCCGCGAGGTAGTCGTCCTCGATGACGCCGGGCACGTGCCCGCGCACGTCGACGACCGCGATCGCGAGCTCGTCGCTCGAGAACCGGGCCTGCAGCCCGCGCGCGATCGTGCGCAGCAGCGTCGACTTGCCCGAGCGGGCGTCGCCGAGCACGAGCAGGTGCTGGTCGTCGCCCGCGAAGTCCCAGAGCGCGGCCTCCATGGTGTCCTGGCGCAGGCCGATCGGGACGACGTCGGGCTCGTCGAACGCGTCGGGGAGCTCGGCCGGGTCGACGTGCAGCGGCAGGAGCCGGATGGGCGCCGCGGCCGGGCCGCTCCACGACTGCGCGGTGCGCCGCGCGAGCGCCTCGAGCTCGTCGCCGACCGCCTCGTCCGGCACGACGTCGAGCACCGGGAGGGCCACGTGCGCGAAGTTCTTGCTGTCGAGCAGCACCCGGCCCGGGGTGTCGACCGAGATCGTCGAGGAGAGCTTGCGGTCGATGCTCGACTCCGCGGGGTCGTTGAGGCGGAGCTCGACGCGCGTGCCGACGAGCGCCTGGTGCCCCATCCGCAGCTCGCTCCACCGGGTCATGCCGAGCACGAGGTGGATCCCGAAGCCCGCGGCCCGCAGCATGAGGTCGACGAACGCGCCCTCGAGCTCCTCGAAGTCCTGCCGGATCTGCCCGTACCCGTCGACGAGCAGGACCACGTCGGCGGCGTCGAGCTCGGGGACCCGGCCCGCGGCGTGCTGGACGCGGAGCTGCGCCATCGAGTCGATCGACCGGGCCTTGAACACCTGCTCGCGGAGCGCGAGCATCCCGCCGAGCTCCTCGACGAGGCGCGCGAGCCGGTCGCGGTTCGCGCGCGTCGCGACGCCGCCGACGTGCGGGAACTGCTCGATGCGCTGCAGCCCGCCGCCGGTGAGGTCCATGCCGTAGACCGCGACGTCGCGCGGCGTGTGGGTCAGCGCGAGCGACGCCGCGATCGTGCGGAGGAGGGTGCTGCGGCCCGACTGGGGGGCACCGATCACGGCGACGTGGCCGCCGGCGCGCGCGAGGTCGAGACGCCACGGGTCCTGGCGCTGCTGCGCGGGGTCGTCCTCGAGACCCATGACCGTGCTGAGCCCGGGGCCGCGGTCGCCCGCGCGGTCGACGACGAGGCCGAGCGCGAGCCGGTCGGGCAACGGGGGCAGCCACACGGGCCGGACCGCGCGCTCGTCGTCCCGCACGCGCTGCACCGACTCGTCGATGAACGTGCGCCCGGTGCCGGGGCGGGAGAGGACCGGTGCGCCGCCCTCGTCGGCCCGCTCCCGCCGGATGCCGTTGTACCGGGGGAGCAGCAGCGGGCGGGGCTCGACGCCCTCGTCGCGCGGCGCCCGCAGACGCTCGACCGGACCTGAGACGTAGCCCGCCCGGAAGCGCGTGTACACGCTCGTATCGACCTTGAGGTAGCCGTACCCGGGCAGCGCGGGCAGGTGGTACGCGTCGGCGGTGCTCAGCACCATCTGCGACTCGGGCTCGCTGAACGTGCGCAGCCCGAGCCGGTACGACAGGTACGTGTCGAGCCCGCGGAGCTTGCCGCCCTCGATGCGCTGGCTCGACAGCAGCAGGTGCACGCCGATCGAGCGGCCGATGCGCCCGATCTGCAGGAACAGGTCGATGAACTCGGGCTCGGCGGTGAGCAGCTCGCCGAACTCGTCGATCACGACGAACAGGTGCGGCATCGGCGGCAGGTCGGGGCGCTCGCGGCGCAGCTCCCGGTAGTGCGTGATCGACGGTGACGACCCCGCGTCCTTGAGCAGCCGCTGACGCCGGACGACCTCGCCCTGGATCGACGCCCGGGCGCGCGTGGTGAGCTGCGGGTCGTCCGCGAGGTTGTCGATGAGCCCGGCCAGGTGCGGGAGCCCGACGAACGGCGCGAACGCCGCGCCGCCCTTGTAGTCGACGAGGATCATCGACAGGTCCTCGGGCGGGTGCGTGAGCGCGAGCGACAGGATCAGCGTGCGCAGCATCTCCGACTTGCCCGAGCCGGTCGCGCCGATGCAGATGCCGTGCGGCCCCATGCCGAGCTGCGCGCTCTCCTTGAGGTCCAGGTGCACGGGGCCGCCGAGGTCGTCGGTGGCGAACGGCACGCGCAGGAACTCCGACGCGGCGCGCGGCCGCCACAGCAGCTCCGGGTCGAGGTCCTCGACCCCCTCGACACCGAGGAGCTCGGCGACGTCGAGCGTGCGGTTGCCCTGCTCGTCCTGCGCGGTTGCCGCCGAGACCCGCAGCGCGGCCAACGCGCGGGCGGTCGACGCGAACAGCGTCGGGCTGGTGACGTCCGGGACGAGCGCGACGTCGACGGCCGTGGGGGTGCCCGCGTCGACGGTCAGGACGCTCTGCCCGTCGTCCGGCGGGGCACCGGCCGCGACGGCCGGGCCGCCGGCAGCCGCGGTGGCCGACCGGTGGGCACGCTCGCGGACGGACGTGCCGACCGGACCGCCGACGGACGCGCCCGGCGACCCGTCGCCGCGCAGGGTGACCCGCACGTCGACGTCGTTCGGCTCGTCGAGCCGGTCCGCGAGCACGTGCACCACCGTCACCCCGAGCTCGCGCAGCGACGCCCCGCCGCCCACCGGCAGCCGGGACGCGCGCCGGCCGTGGTCGTCGACGACGACGACGAGCCGCGACGGCTGCGTGCGCGTCGCACCGGTGCGCCGGGCGGAGTGGGCGTGCTGGAGGCGGTCGGTCAGCGTCGCGCCGAGCACGTGCGCGAGCGCGTCCACGTCGGGGGCGATCCGGCGCGCGGGGACCGGGCCGTCGAAGAGCTCGGGGTCCTGCACGTGCGGCAGCAGGTCGAGCCCGTGCCAGTCGGCGGCGCGGTCCTCGCCGAACGCGGCGGCCACGGCGACGTCGTCGGGCCCGTGGTGCGCGGCGAGCTGCAGGAGCAGGCTGCGGACGACGCCGACGGCCTGCTCGCGGTCCCCGATGACCGCGACGACGCCCGCGCCGCGCAGGTCGACGGTCACCGGCATGGCCGCGACCCGCTCGGCCTGCTCGGCGATGAGCCGGGCCTCCGAGAGCAGGATCGGGTCGTGCGGCTGCATCGGGGACTCGGGCGGCGGCACCGACAGGCCGAACCACGGCACCGAGCCGGTCCCGAGCCGCACGGACAGGAAGTCGGCGTCGCGCCGCCGCCGCTCCCACAACCGTGCCGGGTCGCGCACGAGCGGGACGAGCGCCGCCGGCTCGGGGTGCAGCACGGCGGCGTCGAGCCGCGCGGCCTCGGTGCGCCGCGTCAGGTCGCGGCGGAGCTGCTCGAGGTAGTCGAGGTAGAGCTCGCGCTGCGCGCGGTGCTGCTTGCGCTGCGCGCCGCGCGACGAGATCGCGAACCCGACGCCCGCGACGATCGCGACCACGAAGACGAGCGCGGCGATCACGAGGAACAGCGGCTGCCCGTTGCGCAGAACGACCATCATCACGACCGAGGACATCGCGCCGACGACGGGCAGCAGGAACTGCAGCGGCGTCCGCCCGCCCGGGTCGTCGCCGAGCGGCGGCGGGGGCGCGATCTGCTCGGGTTCGGGGCGCGTCAGCGGGACCGTGCTGCGGGTCGGCCGGTGGACGAGGGTCAGCGTCATGCCGCGCGCTCCCGCCGGGGTCGGACGGCCGGCGCGGGACCGCCCGCGGGCGGCGTGAGCCCGGTCCGCGAGGTCGCGGCGGCGCTCATCGCGGC
>NZ_JBFTER010000097.1:0-19596 GCF_047229345.1 Cellulomonas jepli
GGTGTGGGGCTCGCCCGCGGGCAGCCCGGCCGGCCCCGCGGGCGCGCCGTCCGGTGGCCCGACGCCCCAGGCGCCGACCCGGACGAGCACCCCGAGCGCCCCGGCGTCCGCCCCGGCACCGTGGGGCTCGACGACCGCGCAGCGGGGACCGTCGTGGGCCGCGGCCGCGGGTGCCGCACCCGCGGACGCCACGACCGTCGACGCGGCGCCGGTCCCGACCGACGCCCCGCCGGCCGGAGGCTCCTGGTCGCCCGGCGCCGCCGCCGAGGACGCACCCGCGGGCCCGCGGTGGGGCTCGCTCTCGAAGGGTGACCCTGCGGGGCCCGACCCGGTGCGCCCCGACGGCGGCCGCCCGGACCCCGCGCGTGCGGCCCGGCCCGTCGACGAGCTGGACGACGACCTCGACGAGGACGACGACGAGGACGACGAGCGTCCGTCGCACCCGTACACCTGGCTCCAGCTGCTCGTGCTCGCCCTGGTCGCGTTCGTGCTCGGCTTCCTGATCGTGCTGCTCGGCAGCCGCGGGAGCGACGACGCGTCCGGCGCCGCCCCGACCCCAGCGACGGCCAGCGCCGTCGTCGGCCACACCACCACCACCTGAGGAGACCCGTGCCGGCAACCGAACGCGCCGTCGAGCTCGCCATCGCGGCAGCCCGCGCCGCTGCCGACCTGAAGGCCGACGAGATCATCGCGCTCGACGTGAGCGAGCAGCTCGTCCTGACCGACGTGTTCCTCATCGCCTCGGGCACCAACGAGCGGCAGGTCGGCTCGATCGTCGACGCCGTCGAGGAGTCGCTGCACAAGCTCGGCTCGAAGCCGTTGCGCCGCGAGGGCAAGTCCGAGGGGCGCTGGGTGCTCATCGACTTCGGCGACGTCGTCGTCCACGTGCAGCACGCCGACGACCGCGTGTACTACGCGCTCGAGCGGCTCTGGAAGGACTGCCCGGTCATCCCGCTGCCCGACGACATCCGGGACGGCGACGGGGCGGTGCAGTGAGAGCTGGCCGCCTGCTGCTGTGGCGGCACGGACGGACCGCGCACAACGCCGAGGGCCGGCTCCAGGGCCAGTCCGACATCTCGCTCGACGACGTGGGCCTGTGGCAGGCACGCACGGCCGCGACCGCGCTCCTCGCCCGGTACAAGCCGACGAAGATCGTCGTCTCGGACCTCGGGCGTGCCCGGGCGACGGCCCAGGCGCTCGCAGAGCAGGCCGGGCTCGACGTGGTCGTCGACCCGCGCGTGCGCGAACGGTCGTTCGGTGCGTGGGAGGGGCTGACCGCCGCCGAGATCGGCGAGCGGTGGCCCGAGGAGCACGCCGCCTGGGCGGCCGGCGGTGAGCCGACCCGTGCTGGCGGCGAGGCGCGTGCGACCGTGGCGGCCCGCATGGTCGAGGCCGTCGACGAGCACGCCGCCGGGCTCACCGACGGCGACACTCTCGTCGTCGTCTCGCACGGTGCGGCGATCGGTCTCGGTGTCGCGGGGCTGCTCGACCTCCCCGCGGACTGGCGGGGCATCGTCGGCGTGAGCAACGCGCACTGGGCCGAGCTCCGTGCGGCACGGGGCACGGCGCCGCACGCGTGGCGGCTCACGGGCTACAACCTGGGCCCGACCGACGCGTCGACGGACTGGAACGCCGGTCCCGACCAGGAGGCCCGCGACCCCGATTAGCGTTCAGGGGCAGGTCTCGCCTAGACTTCACGACGCCCGCAAGGGCGGTGATGACTCGCTCCACGGGGTGAGGCTTCACGGGGCTGTGGCGCAGCTGGTAGCGCACCTGCATGGCATGCAGGGGGTCAGGGGTTCGAGTCCCCTCAGCTCCACTCGAAGAGTTGGCCGGTGGCCACGTCGGGATCCTGGGAACAGGAGCCGGACGTGGCCACTGGACATTTAGTGGACACTTATCGACCGGACCTCGAGGCCGTGGGCCCGTGTCTCGGGGTGTCTGGCCCAGGTTGGGCGGCTCGCCACCCACCTGCTGGCATGGACACCGATGTGACGTCGCCGACAGCGGCGACGATGACCCTGGCCGAGCTCGCCATCCACCTGTCGGTCACCCCGCAGGCGCTGTACGACCTGCGCTCGAAGGGCCGCGGCCCGCGCGGGTTCCGGGTCGGGCGCCAGCTGCGCTTCCGGCCAGCGGAGGTCGAGGCGTGGATCGCCGGGCTGGAGGCCGCCGACGGCGCTCGGCACCGCCGGCGCGCCGGCACGTGAGCCGGGGACGACCCCGCACGGCTATCGGCACCTTCGGCGAGATCGCGGTGACCGACCTGGGCGGCCGCTACCGGGCCCTGACCCGCTACCGGGACGTGGACGGCCGGCTGCGCAAGGTCACGGCTGTGGCTGCCAGCCCGCGGGCGGCGCAGGCGCGCCTGAAGGCGCGCCTGGTCGAGCGGCCCGGCTTCGGAAGCGGGGGAGTGCTGGGCGCGGGGAGCGGGTTCAGCGAGCTGTGCGAGCTGTGGCTGGCGGACCTGGAGCTGCGCGACATTTCCGAGGGCACCAAGGCCAACTACCGCGACGACCTACGTCTGCACGTGCGCCCCGCGTTCGACGCCTACACGCTCGGGGAAGTCACCACCGGCCGCGTGGAGTGGTTCCTCAAGACCCAGGCCGCCATCTCGTACTCCCGCGCCAAGCACCTGCGAACGCTGCTGAGTCAGATGTTCGGCTTCGCGCTCCGGCACGACGCGATCCGGCGCAATCCCGTCGAGGGCACGTCCCCCCTCGTCCGGCCGAAGCACCAGGTACGGGCCCTGACCCTCGAGCAGGTCCAGGCATTGCGCGCCGCGGCCGCGGCGTGGCGCAGCGGGCCGGACGTTAAGGGGCCGCGGCCTGACGGCAAGGTTCGCGACATCTGCGAGGTCCTGCTCGGGACCTCGCTCCGCCCTGGCGAGGTCCTCGCTCTTCGGCCGTGCGACGTGACCGAGGCGCCCTCCGGCATGGTCATCCACGTGCGCGGCACCGTCATACGCCAGGCGGGGGTGGCCGACTTCCGGCAGGACCACCCGAAGACCCACGCCTCCAACCGGCGCCTCGCGGTGCCGGAGTTCGCGGCTGAGGTCCTGCGTCGGCGCATCGTCGCCATGGGCCCGGACCAGCGCGAGATGACGATCTTTCACAACCGCCATGGCGGAGTCATCACGCTGCACAACCTGCGCCGCACGTTCCGGGAGTTCGTCACGGACGCAGGCCTGGACGGCATGGGCATCACCCCGCGCTGGTATCGGCGCACGGGAGCCACGGTCATCGCCCGAGGAGTCGGCCTCGACGCCGCAGCGGCATTCCTCGGCCACACGAGCACCGCCGTCACCGAGGGCCACTACGTCGCCGTAGACGAGACGGTCGACACCGCGCCGGCGCGCGTGCTCGAGCTCACGCTTCGCCCCGGCGAGCCCGACCCTCGTCTGCTGGCGGCGGGCGCCGATGCTGAGGAGGAAGACCTGTTGGCGCGGATCGTCGACGGCGACGAGACCGCACCAGCGCCGTGACCTCGTCCGTGTTAGCGACTGGACGGCGTTCGGTGAGGTCTGCTGCCCGGGCTGTCGGTGGTGGTCACTAGCCTCGCCGCGGACGACGCACCAGAGAGGTGAACATGAGCAGCGACCAGTTGGAACGGGTGCTCGCGCACCAGCAGGTCTACGTGCCCCGGCGGATTGGGATCGACACGATCGGATCAGGTAAGCATCTGGGTCTTGCGGTGGCCGCCCGGCTCGGCCGACGCCTGACCGTCCTGGCGCCCAACAGGAGTTCGACGATGCAACACCCAGAGCTGGCCAGGCTCGACGTCGTGACCGAGCGCAGTGGACGCCTGAACGACGGTGGAGTCGTGCTGGCCTGGTGCCCGACGTACAAGGTCATGGAGAAGATTCAGCACCTGGAGCAAAGCGTTGTGGTGCTGGTCGAGTGGATCCCGGGGGAGTTCGACGCATGGGCGAAGATCCACCAGGCGTACAACGTGGCCACCTGGCAGGTGATGGACACGGGGCTCGACGAGAAGGCAGTGGATGCGCTCGACGCCATCGTCTCCGAGGGTTACAACGGCTGGCACGACGACATCGCCAGGCGGATCGTGCGCCGCAGCCTCGAAGGCCTCGCGGACGCCAGGGTCTATGACCGTGGGCTTGTCCTGGCCTGGGCGCGCCGCACCAAGTCGGAGTTCAGCCTCAAGGCCCTGGACAAGATCCTCGACAGGTTCGAGGAGTCCCGGCCAGCGCCCGACTCCCCACCGGGAAGTCCAGCGATCACCACGCTCAAGTGGTAGCCGGGCGGGCGCCGGACGCCTGCTTGATTGAAAGCACGTTCTAATCGTCTTGCATGAAAGGAGAGGGTCGCCAGCCAGACCAAGCGCCGCTGGGGCGCAGCGCCGAGCAGGCGCCAGCTGAACGACCCCGGAGGCGGCGACGTGAGGCGGACGCGCCCGTTCGGGCCCCGTCGGCCGGGCCGGTGGACGCGATCCTCAAGCTGCCGACTGTGCCCAGATCGAGGCGGTCTTTCGTCACGAACCCGACAAGTTCGCTGTGGCGAGGTCGGTGGCCAGGTCGATGGTGAGGCGGCCGTCCTCCAACGCCAGGTGGAGGTGGTGACCTTCGATCAGCATGGCGAGAACGGAGGAGCGCGCGAATGGGTAGGCAGCGACTCGACGAGGAGGGAAGGCCCGGTCCACTACCCAGACGACGACGTGACCTTGAGTGCTTGCCGCGACCAGCTGCATCCCGTTCGGGACGGTACCGAACGCCACGCGCTGGACGTGAGGCTCCGGGATGGACCCAGCCACCTCGCCGGACGCTCCGTCGACCAAGACGAGTTCGCTGTTAGTCAGGAGGGCGGCGACGTCGGTCCCGGGCCATGTCCTCGAGACGATGTCGTAGACGTGGTCTCGCGTCGTGCATGTCCAGAGTCGTTGAGGTCGGCGAGCGAGGCGGTGACCGTCGCTCACCAGCCGGGCCTCCACGCGGCAGCTCTCGCTGCGGTGGACGTGATCGCACGCTGCCTTCTGAAGGAACGTGACGCTGTTGTCAGAGAGCTCGAGGATCGCAGCGGCGCTGCTGCCCGGATGCGAGATCAGAGGCTTTCCGGCAGAGGGCCTGAACGACCACAGCTCGGTGCTTGGACCGCCTGATGCGATCAGGAGTGTCTTGTCAGGCACCTCGGCGACGTCGGTGATGTAGCGCGGATACATCGCGGCCTCAGTCGTGAGCTCGCAGATCAGCTCGCCGGTGTCGGCGTCCCAGACAGAATTGGCTGCGCCGACGACCTGGCGGCCCGATCGGAGCCGTCGGGCAACGATAGGACGGTAGGGACTACCGCTCGGGCCGATCTGCCGTCGACCGGCGTCGGTGACGACCACTAGGCCCGCGCCGGGCATCGACTGCACGAGCCGCGGGCCGTCCTCTGCCCGTAGGAAGGCGGCACTCTCGGCGCGAGCCGAGCGCTCATGACCGGGGTCCATCCCGGACCCGTGATCCCACAGCTGTAGTGACGATCTGCTCGCCGTCACCGCGAGAATCCGTCCTACAGGGTGGCCTGGTGCGATCGGGCTGGCGATCTCGGACACCCTGGGCACGGTGCGCGGCCCACTGCCGCCGAACGAGTCGAGGAACCAGGTGCTGTCGTTGGTCTCGGCGACAAGCGCACCCGCCGGTCCCCATCGAAGCTGATGGACGAACGAGCCCGTTTCGGCCAGCGTCCGCGCTGGGTCGGCGCCGGAGGGGTCGACCACGATGATCGCCCCGTCGCTCGTGCCGACGGCGATCCGGGCCTGACCGCGCGCGACACCGGCCTCAATCGCGCTTGCCCGGACGTTCGGAACGAGCTGCCTGCGCCGGCCTTCGGAGATGTCGACGAGATCGACGCCGACGTCGCCGGCTATGACAACCATGTCCTTGCCGCGGACGCTCGTGAGGTCGGCATGCCGCACCTCGCCGGTGTCGAGCGACGCGAGTACCCCGCCGCCCGGAAGGCCACGGAGCCGGACTTGCGAGGGGCGCACGAAGTAGGCGTCCGCGTCATTGGCGGCGAGATCGAGCGACAGGAGCGCCAGCCGACCGTCGACCGTTGCCCGAAGCCGTGTGAACCTGCCGAAGTCTGCGTCCACCACTTGGCCGGTGGTGGCGTCCCAGAGCACCTGTGTGTCGAAGGAGCACATGGCGACGGCCGGCCGGCCGTCGGGGAGCGTGACCCACCACAGGCGATCCTCGAAGGCGGGTTCCGATGTCGGGATGACGGGCCCCCACGGTGCGCCGGTGAGCGGGTCCCAGAACCGGATCGTCGTGTCCCTGAAGTTCGTCGTGACTGCGGCCACCACCGCTCGGCCGTCCGGGAGGCGTCCTGACGTCACGCCTCTGATGAGCCCACCGACGTCGATCGCGACGTGCAGGCTCGACGCCTGGAGGTCCGCATGCGCGACGCGCGGGTCGTGCAACCCCGCGCCGCTTACGCCTAGCCGGCGCGCCGTCACGGTGCGGAGAAAGTTGCGTCCCGGTTCGTCGAGGGGCGCGAGCGCGTCGGCATCCATCATGATCGCGGCGACCAGGGGTGGCGGTGGCGACGCCCGACCTAGCAGCATCCGGAGCCCCTCCGCGCGCACCGTGACTGGGTCGAGCGCCGCGAGCACTTCGGGATACTCCGTGGCGAGACGGTCCCAGCCCGCTGCCGCGCTCACGTGTTCGGCGAGATGGCTGCAGACGTACGGCGGGAGGCTGGGGCGGTCATCCGCCTCGAGCGAGCAGAGCGCCGCGACGATGTGCGCCTCTTCGGGCTCAGATGCGCGGGACGTCGATCCCCGCTGGTCCGGCGGGCTGTCACCACCGGCGTCGCTGGCGGCGCGGAAGAACTCAACGAACGTGCGGTGCGCGAGCCGGTAGACGGCTTCGCCCCCCTCGCTGCTCTCCATCACGTACGGAGCCGCGGCGCGCAACGTGGCAGCGACGTGCACGTCGTTCACAGCCTCGCCTGACAGGGCGGCGGCGACCGTAGCCCACACGTTGCCGGATCGGGGGAAGCCGCCACCGCGCGCGTAGGTGAGGACGCGAACCAGCGCTGCGGTGCGGCGGTCGTTGGCTAGCAGCCGCTTGAACGCGTGCGCGAAGAGGCCACGATGCCCTTTCCCGAGCAGGGCTTTGAGCGCGCCGTCGTCGTGGGCGATCAGCGGCTCGGCGAGGATCTCGTGCACGGCCAGCCGGGCGAACAGGAACGGTTCCTGATGCGTCGCGATCTGTCGCGCGACAATCTCGACCCGCTCGTGCGGGAGGCCACTGCTAGACGTCCCGAGCCGATCGGTGACGTACTGCTCGACGGCTCGAGGCTCGCGTCCGAGGTGCATACGGGTCATCGGTCCGAGGGCGTCCACCAGGTCCTGGTCTGCCGGTGCCGGGTCGTCGGGGTCCTCGTTCAACGACTGCCGCGTCCCGACAAGGACGCGAACCTGCGGCAGTGCGGCGATCCTCGCGAGGAGTGACGCGACGGCGAATGGGTCACGACACTCGTCGAGCGCGTCGGCGACCACGGTCAAGGTGCCCTGGTGCTGTGCGACGATATTGACCAGTACGTCGGGTGAGTTAACTCCCGTTGCGCCGCCCAGCAGGGCGGCGATCGTCGCAGTGGCCTCGGCGATCGTGAGCCCAGACAGATGTATGGCGGCGTCGACGAGGACGTCGGTGGGTCGCAGGTCGTCGGGGAGGAACGGGTGTCCGGCGGCGGCCAGGGCGGCGAGCACGCCCTCGTCGGTGCTGGCCAGCACCATGCCGATGACAGCGGACTTTCCCGCGCCCGGGTCGCCGGTCACCGCGTACATCCCGCTGCTCGCTCCACGCAGCCACGCGACAATCGCGCGGCGTTCGTTGGCCCGGCCCGTGAAATGCCAGGCGGGCGCCCCGATCTCGGTGCCCTGGGCGCGGGCGTAGAAGTGGTTGCGCAGCGCTTCTGGTGCGTCCGCCAGCACCTGACGTAGTTCGTCGTAGACGTCGAGTGTGGCTGTGAACGTCGGGCCGTCGAACCGGCTCGGAAAGCTAGCTGTCGGCGAGAACTGGGCGTAGATCCTCGGCGGCGGCCCCAGTCGAGCGTTCAACCGCTCGACCAGGACTCCCAGCCGCACACCGGCCGTCTCGTTCGGCCCGAAGCTGCTCAGAGCGCTCTCGAGATCCTCCGTGAAACGGCCGGCGAACGCGGCGCCGTCTCCGGTGCCCACGATGCCGAAGTTCGCCGGCGCGTCCGTGAAGCCGCTGAACACGTCCCAGGCTCCGCGCCGGGATCCGCAGGTGTCGAGGATGACTAGCACCCACCGGTCGGAGCGAGCCGCCGCGAGCCGCCGTACACGCCCCTGGAGCGCGTCCAGCAGCATTGCGGAGTCCATGCCGTTGAGCGGGGACAGACGCTCAGGGCTGTCGGCGAGAGCGGCGACGTACTTCTCACCGTACGTCCCGTGACCGATCCAGTAGATGACGTGAGAGACATCGTCCTGCAGCCGGAACTCTTCCCATAGTTCACGAATCCGGGCGTTGTCCGCTCGTGCGGTCCAGTCGTCAACATCGAACCCGTGTTGAGCGAACGACTCGACCACCCGCAGCCGGCACGATTCGGCCTCGTCGACGCTCCAAGCGGAGACCCTCGAGTACGACGACAGGCCGACAGTGATGAGCCTGAGGTCGCTCATGAGCTGACGAGAAGGACGTCGGATACCGGCGACCACCCGCCGGAACGGACCTCGACGCGGTGCAGCCCGGAGGCCAGCCCGACGTGGCGGAAAGCGAGACGGTCGCCTTCGAGAACGGCCTCGGTCCAGCGCGTCGGCTCACCGGAGTCGAGGTCGGTGCTCGTCACGGCGATGTCGCCGAAGCCGTCAGCCCCCGTCACGACGACCTCGAGCACCTCGCCCGGCGCTGCGACGTCGGGGATCTCTGCGCCTACTGCGCCAGTGCCCAGAGGCGGCGCTGTGGATCGGCCGAGCAGCCTGTCCACGACGAACGTTCTCGTCTCCGAAGTCTGTGCCAACGGTGCGTGCCGCTGCGGGAGCGTGAACGCTGCCGCGCCGAGCGGTGCAGCCGAGCCGCGGTACACCGTCGAGTCGCCGCCGTGATCCACCCCGCGCAGCGACCGCAGGAAGGTCACGTCGCCCGATCCCAGGCACAGACTTTGCGCGGTCGGCTGCTCAGCCCCCGCGAGCGCGTGCAGTTCGTACGGCAACGGCTGCTCGGAGCCGAGATTCAGTCGAGTCCACCGGCTCTGGGCTTCCTCGGCGAGCTCACTATCGGCGTCGAGACCCACCACGTCGGCGGTTTCCAGGGTCCGCAGGACGCCGCCCTCATCTACGCACCGATACCGGGGCAGAAGGTCGTAAAGGCCCGGGCAGGTCGTGGCGAGCGCCCGGGCCGCAGCGGGAGGCATCAACGGCGGTGCGCCGCGACCCGCCGCCAGGATCTGCACCGCCTTGACGGCGCCGAAGTATGGGGTGCCCAGCGTGATGACTTGGCGCAGGACCTCCGCTAGTCCGTGATTGCGGGCCGCCCAGAGCGTTATGAGGCCCCCCATCGAGTGCGCCACGATCGCGAGACGTACGTCGGCCGGGTCCCCGAGTCCGCGCTTTCGCACCTCCGCCCGCCACCGCTCGAGATGCGCGAACCCTGCGGAGGCAAGGTGTGGTGCCGCGACATCGATGCCCAGCCGCCAGTCGTAGGGGAACTCGGCGATGGCCGCGGGCGCTGCCGCGCGCTCTCGGAGCCGGTCGAGCAGCGCCGTGTAAGGCTCGACTCCGCGAAGAATGGGCATGAATGCCGGCGCGCGCAGAAGGCGGGTCGCTCGAAGCCGCCTGGCACCAGCCCGCTCTTCGTCAGTCACGTGCAGCACCGTGGTGCGACCGCCGAGCCAGTGCTTGGCGGCGAGCGACGGGGCGAGCCCCCAGACGACCATCCCCTCGGCGTCGCACAGCTCGCTACCCATCGTGCCCGGCACCACCAGAACAGCGTCGAGAATCGTCGGTCGGGCGCTTCGTGTCGCCATCCGTCGCCCCCCGCCCGCTAAACGGCCCGGAACGTTTATCATGGCGCTCCACGCCGATGTATGCCAGCGTGCGAAGAGACCGACAGAGACACAGGCCTGGACGGCTTGGGCATCCTCCGCAGGTGCCGCCGCACCGGGGCCACCGTCATGGCACGCGGAGTCGGCCTCGATGCCGCAGCGGCATTCCTCGGCCACACGAGCACCGCGGTCACCGAGGGTGACGAAGTCGTCGCTGCCGTTAGACGCAACTTCGGCAGTTCAGCGAGGGCGGGCGGTCGTACGAGTGTCGCTCGGGTCGGGCGTGGACCGCTGTGGTGCTGTCGCGGCCGCACGGTACGGCTCGCTGCAGAGTCGACATCGGGAGCTCCAACAGTCGCTCGATCGCACAGCGGTGCCCTGCAAGCCCGTGAGCACTAGAGCGGCCTCGAGGTCAGAGTGCCCGTGTGCGCTCGTTGAGGTCGCACGCCATGACCTCTTCCGTGTCAGGGACTGGAACGGCGTTCGGTGAGATCCGCTGCCGTTGGTCTCTGCAGGTCAGCGCCTTGATGGGCGTCTGCGGTCACAGGCGGACGTGAGCGATCACGACGCCGTTGGGGTACGCGTTGGGGTACGGCTCAGGCCGGGCCGAGGATCCGTTCTGTGAGCCCGTGGTCCCCTTGCAGTCGACGTCGGCGTGCCCCACGTCTGCCCGCCGCACGGCTTCGGTCCAGACGCGCCGCGTCGGGTGTCCGCCGGCGCCCGGCAGCGGTCGCCGCGAGACCGACCTCCGGCGTCGGTGTTCAGCGGGCTGGCCGCTCGGCCGCGGTCGGCCACGCCGGGAGACATCGTTGTCCGAGTCCGCGCGTGTCGGCTCGAGCGTCGTAGCACGATGGATGCTCTGCGCGTGTCGCGACCGCGCGCCCGGGCTCGGAGGTCGTCATGTCGCAGCGGGCGGTCACGTCCGTGACCGGGCGCGTCCCTCGGGATCACGTGTGCTGGCCGTTCCACGGCCTCGAGGAGTACGTCGAGACGGCGCGCGCGTACGTCGCGGAGGGGCTCGGGCGCCGCCAGCATCCGGTACCGGCTCGTGTGTCGCCGACGCGCGTCAGGAGGCCGATGTGCTCGTCGACGACCTCGTCCACCGTGGGGCCGTCGGTCCGTGTCGCCTTCGCAACCTCGATCGCGAGACTCAGGTGCTGGCCGTTCGCGTTCAGGAGCTTGACGGTGGCTCGGCCCGGCGCTTGTCGTCAAACGTCAGGAACTGCTTCCTGGCCGTCGTGGGGTCCCGCCAGACGACGCGGTACGCCGTCGAGCCGTCGCTGCGTTGTCTCGACTCCAGACTCGCCACGAGGACCAGTCTTCGCCTGGTGCGGACAGATTCGGCCTCCCATTGGGACGGAAGCCCCATCCACAGGGCCTGACCTGCACAAACGCGGTGCCCCGAGTGGGCTTCGAACCCCGACAAAGCCGCATATCGGACACATGCTCGACCTCGTCACCGCTCTGACCTGCGGCGACGCGTGGATCGGTGTGGACCTATCGGCGCCGGTGCGGCATCTGTGTCCCCGCGGGGGACGGGTGTTGGCCTGCGTTGAGCTCGGAGACCGGGCGGCCATCCGAGTCTGCCTGGCGGCGGCGTGCGCCGAGCGACCGGACGCTCGCTCCGAGAACGGCTGCGTCCTCAGGGGCTGCGTTGCGTCCCGGCCGCGGTTGATGCTCGGCAACCTCGACGGTAGCGCTGTTGATGAGTGCCGCGACCTGCGCGGGGGAGAAGCGGATGCGACCTTTGCCGAGTCGCAAGTGGGCGACGCGTTCGCGGCGGGCTTGCTACGGGGCGCCGGAGGGTGAAGCCTCTGTGGTGGCTCGATGAACCTGATCGCCGGCTGTGAGATCGGGCTCGGGGCGAATCGCGCACCGGTCGACCTCGTGCTCATCGAGCCGCTCGTCGCCGAGGTCGCCCCGACGCCGCCTGGAGCGGCCGGTCGTTCCGTCACACGCTGGAGACGCGAAGGGTCCGACCGGACCTGGACCCCGGTGAGGTGCAGCTACCCGAGCGACTGACCTGACGTGCGTCCTGGAGCAAGGGCCGGCGCTGCTCGCGGATCGGCGTGGGTTAGAGCGGGAGTGCGCGGTCCTCGACGACGGAGCGCATGACGAGGGTGGAGTTAAGTCGTTGGACGCCGGGCAGGGCGGCGAGGTGGCCGTCGTAGAGGCGCTGGTAGTCGGCCAGGTCGCGGGCGACGACGCGCAGGAGGTAGTCGGGGTCACCGAACAGGCGCTGGGCCCGCAGGACGTTGGGGAGGCCGGCGACGGCGGTCTCGAAGGCGCCGATGCTGGTGACGGTCGCCTCGCGCATGGTGACGAAGACCAGGGCCTCGAAGGTCAAGCCAACAGCGCTGGGGTCGAGGCGAGCGTGGTAGCCGGTGATGACGCCGGCGCGCTCGAGTGCGCGCAGCCGGCGGTGGCACGGGGACACGCTGAGCTGGACCCGCTCGGCGAGCTCGGTCAGCGTCTGGCGCCCGTCGCGCTGGACTTCGGCAAGGATCGCGCGGTCGATCGCATCCATGCGCCATATCCTTCCACGACCGGTGGCGATGTGGGGAGATCTTGGGACCACCTTGCGCGTGATCCTGCATAGCCTTCCCCTGCTATCCCCGGACAGGGGTGTCGAGCGGGGGTGGGGAGCGGATGGACGGCGCGGACGTGCTGGGGTTCTGGGCGATCTCGGTGCTGTTCGTGCTCACCCCGGGCGCGGACTGGGCCTACGCGATCAGCGCCGGCATCCGCGGGCGGGTCATCGTCCCCGCGGTGACCGGGATGCTCGCGGGGCACCTGATCGCGACGCTGCTGGTCGCCGCCGGCGTGGGCGCGCTGGTCGCCGGCGCGCCAGGGCTGCTCGGGGCGCTCACCATCGCGGGCGGCGTGTACCTGGTGTGGCTGGGGTTCATGACGTTCACCCGACCGGCCACACCGCACGAGAGCGCGGAGGCGGTCGCCGGGGTGTCGCGGGCGCGGTGGCTGTGGAAGGGGCTCGGGGTCAGCGGCCTGAACCCGAAGGTGTTCCTGCTGTTCCTCGCGCTGCTCCCGCAGTTCACGTCCCGCGCGGCGCCGTGGCCGGTGAGGGCGCAGATCATGGTTCTCGGTCTGGTCCACGTCGCTACCTGCGCTGTGGTCTACCTCGCGGTGGCGGTGACCGCGCGGCGGGTGCTGTCCGCGCGCCCGTCGGCCGCGAAGATCGTCTCGCGGGTGTCTGCCGTCGTGATGGCCGCGCTCGGCACCGGGCTCGTCGTCGAGCAGCTCCTCCACTGACTGATCCAGCCCACCAGCCCACCCGACCGGAGATCTCGAGGAGACCGCGATGGATGCCCTGGCCCTGCAGGCCACGTTCTCGGACCTGACCACCCCGCACGTCGCGGATGCCTGCCTGCGGCTCGGGGTACAGGTGCGGTGCGCTCCCGCGACGGTCCGTCCGCTGTGGCCCGGCATCCACATCGCCGGCCCGGCCCTACCGGCCCGGCACTTCGGCAGCGTCGACGTGTTCCTCGAAGCCCTCGAGCACTCCGCCCCCGGCGACGTCCTGGTCGTCGACAACGGCGGACGCACCGACGAGGCGTGCGTGGGTGACCTTGTCGCCCTCGAGGTCGCCCACGCCGGCTTGGCCGGGATCGCGATCTGGGGCCTGCACCGCGACACCCCACAGCTGCGCGCGATCAACGTCCCCGTTCTCAGCCTGGGTGCCTACCCGAACGGCCCCGAACGCCTCGACCCCCAACCGGTCGACGCGCTCACCCGGGCCGCGTGCGGGACCCACACGGTCACCCGCGACGACGTCGTGCTCGCCGACGACGACGGTGTCCTCTTCCTCCCGGCCGACCGGGCGAACGAGCTTGCCGCGGTGGCGACCCGCATCCGCGACACCGAGCTGCGCCAGGCCGCCCGCATGCAGCTCGGGACCTCGCTGCGCGAGCAGACCCGCTTCACCGACTACCTCGCCGCCCGGGAGAAGGACGGGGTCACCTTCCGCCAGCACCTACGCTCGCTCGACGCCGCCATCGAGGAATGACCCAAGGCCTGCTGCTACCAGCAGACCCGCTCTCGTGGAGACCACCGATGTCGGTTCACGCATAGACAACGCTTCTCGCAACATGGAGGCACATGATGAGGATCCTCGTCGTCGGCGCGGGAGCGACCGGCGGGTACTTCGGAATCCGGCTCGCACAGGCCGGACGCGACGTCACCTTCCTCGTCCGCCCCGAACGCGCCCGACAGCTTCAGCAGCGTGGGCTCACCCTGATCCGAGGCGATGATCACGAGCGCATAGATCCGGTGTTGAGAACGGCCGCAGAGCTGAACGGTGCCTATGACGTCGTGCTTCTGACGGTCAAGGCCTCGGCTCTCGAGAGTGCCGTGGAGGACATCGCCCCGGCCGTGGGGGCCCCGACCGTCATCCTGCCTTTCCTCAACGGGATGGCTCATCTAGACGTCCTCAACGCACGGTTCGGGCCCAACCACGTGCTCGGCGGCCTCGTCCGCGTCGTGGCGACACTCACCCCCGATGGTGACATCGCTCAGCTGATGGATCTGGCGACGCTGACCTTGGGGGAGCAGAGCGGGCAGCGGACCCCCCGGGTCGGTGAAGTCCTGGCCTTGCTGGACGTGGAGGGCGTCGGGGCGGCGATCGCCGAGGACGTGGTGGCATCGATGTGGCACAAGTGGGTGTTCATCGTTGCTGCCGGTGCCGCGACCTGCATCATGCGAGGTCCGGTCGGGGCGATCGTCGCGGCTCCTGGCGGCGCACAGTTCATCGGTGAGGTGTGGTCACAGGCTGCGGCGGTCTCGGCTGCCGCAGGTTTTCCCGTACCGGAGGACGAGGCTCGCGCATCCCTACGGATGCTGACGCAGGCGGGTTCCTCGTTCGTCTCGTCGCTCTACCGCGACGTGGTCGCCGGGCGACCTGGTGAACGGGAGCACCTCCTGGGCGACTTCACCCGGAGGGCTCGCACGTTCGGTGTTGCTACTCCGCTGCTCGATCTGGCGTTGCTGCACGCGCGCATCGCCGCCAGCCAGTGAAGACCCCGGCCGGTGGAGAGAGCGGCCGTAGCAGCCCGGGTCGTCACGGGACGGCTGGGGTGCGGCGCATCGGGACGTAGCTCGGCCTCGCGGCTGGAATAGCGCAGGTGACGAATAAGGGACTCCGCCAGGTCCCAGACCCGACCTGGACCCGGCCGAGGTCGTCCTGCCCGACCGGCTCACCTGAGCTCGAGGGAGCGCTGCCGGTGGCGAGCGCCACACGGGCGACATCGACGCGCCTGCGCCGGGGCGTCGGAGGGGCGACCTACGCTCCGGGCGTGATCACCGCCGTGGCCCTGACCGAGACCATCCCCCCGGATCACACCGGCCACCACCCCGACCGCCAGGCCGGCGAGGTCCGCCAGAGCGCCGCGACCTACGAGGAAGCCCGGGACCGGATCTTCGCCGAGCTGCCCGAGGGGTGGCGGGTCATCCACCTGCGCACCGTCTAGGACGACCCACCCGCGGCTGCGTCGCGGGCGGCCCGGGCGCGATCGATCTCCGCGCGCTGGATCCGCCAGTCCCGGCCCTCCCTGCGGCCCGCGAGGCGACCGGTGCGCAGCTTGTGGCGCACCGCCTGCTCGGTGATCCCCATCAGCTCGGCGGCCGCCGGCACTCCGAGCGTCGTCGGGGACGGCACGATCCCCGCCCGCGCCGCGAACTCCTCACGCGTCAGCACCTCCACCGCGAGCACGCGCGCGCCCGCCACGGGCTCGACGCGCTCGAGCGCCTCGAGCACCGCCGCGGCGTAGTCGGCCGCGGTCACGGCCAGGTGCAGCTCGACCCAGCCCAGCGCCGTGTGCCCCGTCGACAGCAGCGCCTCACCGAGCTCGGCCAGGGCCGGCTCGGGCGGTGCCTGGCGGGCGGCGATCTCGACGCGGACGCGGAAGTCGGTGCTCATGGGACGCATCCTCGCCGACGGGGTCGCGCACGAGCTTGCTCGTCGCTCGTCAGGCGCATGATCGCGGCGACGTCGACACCAGAAGTTCAGTCGCTCCTCCAGCATGCCGGGCGCGGAGCCAGATCAGGCCGTCAGTACGCCGGTCTACCGTGCAGATGAGGTCCCGCTGCGATCCCCTTGAGCAGCGGGGCCTCTTCGTGCTCTGACGCGGGGATGTGCCAGGGTGCTCGATTCGAGATGCTCTGACCCGTGCCCTGGGCAGGCGTCAGTCGCGATGTGCCCCGTTCAGCGCGTCTCTGACGTGCGCGTAGGTGAGGTATGCCTGGTACAGCCGGGGCAGGGTGATGAGGAACAGCACCACGACGTAGACGAGAAGCCCGGCCTCGATCGCAGCCCAGAAGCCGACGATCATGTCGTCTCCCGTGCCCGCGCCAGCACCGAAGTTCATCCCGAGGAGCAGCCACCCTGTCGCGACGCCGCTCATGTACGCGGCCACGAGCAGGTGGGCGCACGTCTCGTCGATCGCGTCGCGATCGAAGCGCTCAGCGTCTCCCCATGCGGGTTCTCGCTCGGTGAGTCGTAGGCGCACGCTCGACAGATGCGTGAACGCCGTGAGGAAGCCACCCGCGAGCAGGGCGAGGGCGGCGAGCGCCCCCTCTGGGAGGCGGAGTTCGAACCCAAACTTGAACGACAGCGCGGTGGCCAACAGCGGGGCGCCCAGCAGCACCGCACGGGTGGGGTAGTCGGGGACGGTCGTTGCGCCGCGGTAGTCGCTCAACGCCTTCCAGTGGGCCCGGAAGATGTCGGTGGGAAGAAGTCGATCGAACACGGGGGCCTCGGCTACGTCACGTCGATCGGGATGCTGAACTGCTGGACGAGGGGTCGCAAGCGCCCCGCGGCCGCTGCTCGCAGCGCGTCGGTCGTGGGGGCCTGGTCTCCGATTGGGTACACCATGATGCGCTCCAGGTTCGAGGGGCCGAGCGAGTGCACCCTGCCGCTCTCGGTGAACTCGAGCACCCCATCAGTAAAGCCCACGCCAGCGACATCGGCCTCGATCAGCTCCACAAGCGCACCGACTGCGGGTGAGCCGTTCTCCTCCACCTTGATGCCGAGGTGCCGCTTGAGCCAGCGCTCCACCATGGCCTGCGCATCGCGGAACTTGGTCGCCGGGAGCCCGTTCTGGTGGAGCGTGAGGTCGCGGCTCGTCCGCCGGCCCCCGGAGCTCATCGCTGCCCGGTGAAGGCGCACCCCCGCGATTGTCCCGTCCGTGAGCACCTCCCGGATGCGGTTCTCGTCGAACATCCCGCGGGGCAACCACCGAAGCCACGTCCCGTCGACCGGTCCTGACGGCGCAGTACCGGCCGCCTCGGAGTCCTGAAAGTTCTCGACCGAGAGTCGCTTCAGCAGCGTCTCGCCCACATGCGTACGCCCGACGACCTCCGAGACCATCACCGCCGTGTCGCCCGCGGCCGGGAAGTGCACGAACGCTCGGTAGGGGCGGCTCGCGGCAGCCTGGTCCAGTCGGATGTCGGCGCCCCCGTCAACGGAGACCGCGATGTCGTACTCGCCCTTGCGCCCGTACGTGACACCGACCTCGACCGAGTTGCCGACCAGACGCACCTGGTCGATGCGCATCACAGGCGTGCGTGCAGGGATGGCGCGCCCTTCGTCCGGTGCGCCATCTCGCGGCTGGTACGCCGCCTCGCGCACGAAGACTCGACCCTGCAGCTCGGTGAGCCGCTCAGCGAACTGGCGAGCAGGCGTGTCCAGGGGAGCAGTCCCGAAGGTCAGACGGGGCCGAGTCCGGCCGCTGGTGACATGGACCTGGTACAGCCGAAACCCGTACAGCGTCACGCTTCCCCCTGCTGTGGATCAGTGGATCGTCCGAGCATCCCAGCCCGGAGTGGGAAGCCGTGGAGGCGGTGAGGATGAAATCGGGTCATGTCGGACCTCACGATGCCCGCCTGGGCCCGGGACCTCTGGTCCCGACGACAACCCGCGCTTCGTCGAGGCGCGCACTAAAACGGTCGTTCGAGTACATGTCACACGGCAGCTTCAGGCGATGGCTCGTTCGAGGAGGTGGCGGTGCTGCAGCATCCACGCGGCGTCGCGGGTACGCCAGGTGACCGCCCACAGGACGGGGTACCCGGAGTCGGTGACGGCCGAGGTGGTGTCGGGGTGGACGGCGTGCTCGAGCGTCTCGGCGGCGGCGGCGTGGACGGCGAGCTCGATCATGCGGTCGACGAACCCCTGCCGGGCGAGGGCAGGCAGCTCGTAGCCCTCGAGCAGGAGGCGGACCTGTCGCGCCCTGTCCGCCACGGGCGGCAGGCCGAGGCGGTCCGCGGTCTCGTCGTCGTGCAGCTGGGCGTTCAGCCACGCGGCCTGAGCGAGTTCCCAGATCGCATCGACCGGGCCGGCGAACTCCCAGTCGATCAGCGCCGGCGTGCCGTCCTCGGCGATCACCACGTTCCACGGCCCGACGTCGCAGTGCCCGATCACCGGGTGGTCGCCCGGCAGCGCGCGTCCGAACCAGTCGCGCCAGCGTGCGTCCGGGGGAGGGGTGAAGGTCGCGGCCGCTCGGTGCGCGCGGCGGAGCAGCTGCCCGATCGCGAGGACGTCCTCGTCCTGCCATTGATGCGGGTGCCGGCTCGATCCCGGAACTAAGGTCACGACCTCGCGTCCGTCGGGCGCGAACCCGCTACCCACGGGGCGGGGCGCTCCGGTGAAGCCCACCGTCTCGAAGTGCCGGAGCAGAGCGACCACGGCGGGGCTCCATGGCCCGGCGTCGCGCAGGACGGTGCTGCCGCGCAGGCGTGCCCTGGATGGCTGGGCTCCGTTGCCCCACGTGGTTAGCGCCGACTCGTCGGTCATCGGCACAGTGAAGGGGAGCGGGCCTCGGCGCCACAACCGCAATCCCGCATCGAGACCCCCGCCTGCACTTAAACGAACGTTTGCGTGCATGTACTTAGACGGAGCGCGCTCGAGCAGCGCTGGGCTGCGCTCTGGTTGAAGGCGCGTGATGGGGAGGGCTCGGCGGTCCCCGCGCCGTGAGGTCGTCTACCGATCCGCTCGCACCGGTTGTGGGTGCTGTCACCCAAGGAGGGTGAGGCCTGCGTCTACGCGCGGGGGCACTGTCGGTGCGGATGTACACCGGTATCAGCGGGGGAGAACGACGATGAGCGCACCCAAGGCTGCGAGCCCGACGACGCGTGCGGCGCTGCAGGCTGCGCACGAGCGTTACGCGATGGACGACCGCCAGGACTTCGGTGACGCCGACCGGGGCCTGATCGCGGCGATCCCGGGTGGCGCGGTGCGTGAGGACGACGGTCACGTGAGCTTCGACCTCGGGTGGTTCGACTTCCTGGGGCAGGACGGTGACGCGGCGCCGGACACGGTCGACGCGAGCCTGTGGCGCCAGTCGCAGCTCATCCGCAAGGCCGGCCTTTACCGGGTGGTCGACGGCCTGTACCAGGTGCGCAACAACGACATCGGGACGGTGACGTTCATCGAGGGCCCGGACGGCGTCGTGGTCGTCGACTGCTCGTCCTCGGTGGCCGCCGCGCGACAGGCGCTCGGGCTGCTCCGGGAGCACGTGACCGACAAGCCGGTCGTCGCCGTGATCTACACCCACACCCACATCGACCACTACGGCGGCGT
>NZ_JBFTER010000098.1:0-19436 GCF_047229345.1 Cellulomonas jepli
GGACGGACGGGCCGCGCCGCCGGGAGCCCCCGCGCCGTCGACCGCCGCCGTGTCCGGGCCCGTGTGCCGGGCCTGCGCCGGGATGACGGCGAGGTCGAGCGCCTCGGGCGCTGCCTGCGTCTGCCACGCGCTCGCGACGAGCCGGGACACGTGATCGGTGCCGTTGCGACGGTCGAACGCGGCGGCGAGCGCGTCGGCCTCGACCCGTGCCCAGTCCGCGAGCTCGGCGACGGTCGTGGCGGGCACGGTCGTGAGCCGGACCGGGCGCCCGGGCTCCGCGGCCAGCAGCGCCGCGAGCGCGGCGCCCACGTGCACGAGGTAGGTGAGCCGGCTGTCGGGCGAGTCGCCGCCGGTGAGCAGCCGCTGGTCCGCCTCGATCATCCGGACCGCGCGGTCGCCGTGCCCGCCGCGCGCCAGGAGCTCGACGTGCCGGCCGCGGGCGCCCGCCATGTCGCCGTGGCTGTCCGCGAGGTGCGCGAGCCCGCGGCGGTGGGTCGCCGCCGCGTCCGCGAGCCGACCCTGCTCGAGGTAGGCGAGCTGGAGGTGGGACAGCATGTCCGCGGGCTCCGTCGCGCACGCCGGGTTCTCGGTGAGGGTGCGCTCGAGCAGCCGGACGCCCTCGTCGGTGCGCCCGACCTCGAACAGGTAGGACGCACGGTCCCCCGGTTCGCACGCCTCGCACTGGGAGAAGTCGTCGCGCGGCGTCGCGACCCACGCCTCGTAGGCCGCGGCGGTGTCCTCCGCCCCGCGCGCCCGCGACCAGACGAACCGCTGGAGCGCGACGGCGTTCATGCCGTTGCCCGCGACCGCGAACCGGCGCTCCATGTCGGCGAGCGTGCCGTCGATCTGCGCGGCGGGCACGGTCGGGAACTCGGTGAGGTTCGCGACCATCCACTTGAAGGACCAGAAGAGCGTGTGCCGGTCCTGCTCGTCGAACAGGTCGGGGCGCTCGTCCCACCACCGCACGAGGCGGGTGAACGGCACGTAGGCCTTGTCGACCTCGCCGCCCCAGACGTACGCCTCGACGAGCGTGGACAGCGCGTACGCGCGTGCGTCGTCCGGGCCCTCGGAGTCCACGAGCCGCACCTGGCGCTCGGCCGCCTGGGTGCGGGCCAGGCCGTAGGGCAGGTCGCGGACGCGCGAGATCTCCCGGTTGGCGGACTCGAGGGTGCGGCTCATGGGGGGTCTCCGGGGGTGACGGACGAGCGGCGCGGCGGGCGCGCCCGCCGGGGACGGATCGGGGTGGGGGCAGGGGTCGAGCGGGGTCGAGCGGGTCAGTGCGTGGGGTCGGCCCCGCGGAGCCCGGCGCGCAGCAGCACCGAGAGCGAGGCGTTCATGGTCGCGACCTCACGGGCGCGCAGCGGCTCCCCCGCCAGCAGGAGCGCCGAGACGTACAGCGACTCGAGCCCGGCGTCGCGCACCGGGCCGGCCGGCGCCGCGAGCAGGTCCTCGACGAGCGGGTTCGCGCAGTTGAGCACGAGCTGGCGCGAGCGCGCCGTCCCGCCGAACCCGGCGAGCACCTCGCCCCAGAGGTCGTCGGCCTCCCCGACGGTCCGCGAGAGCTCGCGCTCGTGGTCACCCGCGCGGTCGTGCAGCAGCATCGCCGGGAGGTCGACCGGCTCGAACGTGCGCAGCGCGACCTCGCAGTCGTGCGGCGCGAGCACCGCGTCCGCCGCCTCGACCACGGCGAGCAGCTCGAGCTCGCGCACGGGTGCGAGCGGCGCCAGGACCTGGTCCACGTCGTGCGCGCCGAGCGGCCGCACGCCCCACGCCGGCCGCCGGTCCGCGAGCCGCGCGAGCAGGTCGGCGTCGTACACGTACCCCGCGTTGACGACGCCGAGGCCCTGCGCGCGGGCGACGGGCGCGATGCGCCGGAACTCCTCGACGGTCGGTGCGTAGAGCACGTCGCCGTGCGCCTCGTGCACCTCGGCGAGCGTCAGCTGCCCGTCGGTCGTCTCGTACGGGAGCACGTCGGCGACGAGGTCGAGCATCGCGTCGTCGGTCGTCGCGAGCGCGCGCACCGCGAGGTGGTGGGCCTCGACGAACGCGCGCGCGAGCGGCGAGCGCTCCCGCAGCGTCGCGAGCGTCCACGTCCGCACCTGCTCGCCGAGGGCGTCGCGCGCGGCGAGCAGGACCTCGTCGGCGTACAGCTGCTCGCGCGACGCCGTGGGCCGCAGCCCGGTCGCGTCGACGACGCACCGGACGAAGAACGCCCACTCCGGCAGCAGCCCCTCGACGCGCGGGCCGAGCAGCATGCGCTTGAGGTACGCGCGGTGCGTGCCCGACCCGGTGGGCGGCACCGCGGCGGGCAGCACGAACGCGACGCCGCTGACCCCGGCGAGGGGCACCTCGAGGTCGACGTGCGCGAGCGGGGTGAACCCGAGCGTGCGCTCGCAGTACCGCACGAGCGCCTCGGCACGCTCCTCGGGCGAGGCGTACCGGCGTCGCCAGGGCAGGTCCGGCTCGGTGAGCCGCCGCCACGCGGTCGCGCCGTCGACGTCGACCTGGACCGCGACGTCGACGGGCAGGAGCGAGCCGAAGTCGCGGGCGAGGGCGACGACCGTGTCGTGCGCGAGCCAGTGCTCCAGGTCCCGCCGCGGCCGCAGGCGCACGGTGCTGCCGACCGGGACGTCCGCGTCGGCGCCGAGCTCGGTGAGCTCGTAGCTGCCGTCCGCGTGACCACGCCAGCGCACCGGCGGCTCGCCGGTGCCGCGCGCGGTCCGGGAGACGAGCTCGATCTCGTCGGCCACCATGAACGCCGAGAGCAGCCCGATGCCGAACTGCCCGAGGAACTCCTCGCGCCCGAGCCCGACCTCGAGGTCGCGCTTCGAGCTCCGGCCGATCGTCGCGAGCAGCTCGCGCGCCTCCACGAGGGTCAGCCCGATCCCCGAGTCGGTCACCTCGAGGGCGCCGTCCGGCGCGGTGCGCAGCCGGACCGTCGCGGGCGCCGCCGGGTCGAGCGCGCGCCGGGCCGTGATCGCGTCGACGCCGTTCTGCAGCAGCTCGCGCAGGTACACGCGCGGACCGGAGTACAGGTGCCGCGCGAGCAGGTCGACGACGCCGCGCAGGTCGACCTGGAAGGCCTGGCCGGACGAGGGCTCCCCCACCTCAGTCGTCGTCGCTCGCGCGGTACGCCGCCAGCTGCGCCTTCGCCGCCTCCGCGGCCTGCGGGTAGAGGTCGTCGAGGTGCGCGAAGAGCTGGAGCGCGGTGCTGATGCCGCACGCCATGTGCAGGTCGAGCTGCTCGTCGGTCAGCCCGTGCTCGTAGCTCACGACGTGCTCGGCGTACACGCCGACGTCGTCGCCCTCGACCCGGACGTACGCCTTGGGCCAGAGGGTGTCGAGGTTCCACTGGTTCGCCGCCCGCGTCAGCGCGTCGGCCTCGCTCACCGGGACCTCACGGGTCCACCGGCCGCGGACCTGGAGGAACTCGCCGTCGCCGCCCAGGCGGAAGAAGTAGAACAGGTGGTCGTCCCACCGTCCGCCGATGTCGCCGTCGTCGTCGACCCCGTACGTGAAGCCCTGCGCGTCGAGGCGGTCGATGATGCGCTGGTGGCTCAGCGGCGCGAGGACCGGCTGCGCTCCGGCGCCCGCCTCCGGCTTGGTGAAGAAACCCATGGGAACCTCGTCGTCTCGTGCGCCGTGGCCGGCGCGTCGTGCCCTTCCGGGGCCGCGCGGCGCACGAGCGCCACGGACCTGGACCGTGCCGCACGAGACTAGCCGCCCGCGCCGACCCGGCGGCGCGAAGCCGGACGGACCGGGACGATCCACCCGTCCGGCCCAGCCCCGGGGTCACCTCCGGCCGCTTCCCCGCTCCGCGGGTAGGCTTCCGCGCATGGGTTTCTTCCGGGACCGACGCCTCCGCCGGTGGCTCGGGCTGCGGCCCGAACCCCCGGGCCGGGGGCTGCACGACGCCCGCCGCGCCGGCGGCGCACCGGTGCTGGGCCCGGGCGTGCCGGACGACGAGCTGCACGAGCACGTGACGCAGCTGCTCGCCCGCGAGCTGGGCGCGGTCCAGCTCACCGGCGACGTCCCGACCCCCGTGACCGCGGCCCGGGTCGCCGAGTGGTTCACGCGCCACCAGTTCAGCTACTTCGTCGACAACGACGGCGACCTCGGCGGGCTGTGGCGCGGGCGGCTGTTCTACTTCTTCCTCTTCGGCGAGCACTCCGAGATCCTCCAGGTCCGCGGCCAGTGGCACCGCGAGGTCGCGATCGAGCGGCTCGAGGAGGTGCTCGACGTGTGCAACGAGTGGAACGCCGACCGCATCTGGCCCAAGGCGTACGCCCGGGTGCGGGACAACGGCATGGTGCACGTCGTCGCCGAGGTCGCGACGGACCTCGAGCACGGGGTGACCGACGACCAGCTCAACCAGCTGCTGTTCTGCGGCCTGAGCACCGGGAGCATGTTCTTCGACTCGCTCGACGAGCTGTACCCCGACCCTGCGGGGGTGGCACCGTGAGCGACGGCGCGCTCCCCCGCTGGGTCACGCGCGTGCTCGGCGGCTTCGCCAAGCCCGAGAAGCACGCACCCGTCCGCGACCAGGAGGTCCCAACCCCGCTGTCCCGCGACCGGATCGAGGGCTACCTGCGCTCGCGCGGCTACCGCTACCTGGTCGACGACGACGGCGACCTCACGGGGACCTGGGACGGCAGCCGGTTCTGGTTCCTGCTGCTCGGCGAGCACGACGAGATCCTCCAGGTCCGGGGTCGCTGGCACCGCTCGCTCGCCCTCGAGCAGCGCCGGTCGGTGGCCCTGGCGGTCAACGACTGGAACCGCGAGCGCATCTGGCCCAAGGTCTACGTTCGCGAGGAGGACGGCCTGCTCGCGCTCTACAGCGAGGTGTCCGCCGACCTCGAGCAGGGCGTCACCGACATCCAGCTCGCCCAGCTGCTCGCGTGCGGGCTCGGCACGGGCGTGCAGATGTTCACCGCGATCGAGGCGATCCTCCCCGGCGACGAGGCACCCCCGGGGATCCCCGACAACTGACCCGCGAGCCGGCCCGGCACCGTCAGGACCGTGGCGCCCCGAGCGTCGGCAGGCCCAGCACGACGGGCCCGGCAGGGGCCGGTGCAGCCGTCCCGCACCCGGCCGCCGCCGGCGCAGCGCCGCGCGCGTGCTCGCCACCGGCCTGCCGCGCCGCCCACGCGTCGCCCGCGCGCGTGCGCCGCACGCGGAACGACGCGGCGTCGGTCAGGGCCGAGTCCGCGACCAGGTGGTACGGCGCGGCGTGCGTCACGGTCACGCTCACGAGGTCGCCCGGACGTGGGGCGCCGTCGGCCGGCAGGTCCGGCGGCAGCGCGAGGTGCACCAGCCGGTTGTCGGCCGCGCGGCCCGTCACCCGGTGCGTCGCGCCGTCCTTGCGGCCCTCGCTCTCCGCGACCAGGACCTCGACGCTCCGGCCGACCTGCGCCTGGTTCTCCTCGGTCGAGATGCGGTCCTGCAGCGCGGCGAGCCGCACGTACCGCTCCTGCACGACCGCCTTGGGCAGCTGGTCGGGCAGGTCCGCCGCCGGGGTCCCCGGACGCTGCGAGTACTGGAAGGTGAACGCCGACGCGAAGCGCGCGGCCTCGACGACGCGGAGCGTCTCGGCGAAGTCCTCCTCGGTCTCCCCCGGGAACCCGACGATGATGTCGGTCGTGATCGCGGCGTCCGGCATCACGGCGCGCACGCGGTCGAGGATCCCGAGGAACTTCTCGGAGCGGTACGACCGCCGCATCGCGCGCAGCACGCGGTCCGAGCCCGACTGCAGCGGCATGTGCAGCTGCGGCATGACCGTGGGCGTCTCCGCCATCGCCGCGATCACGTCGTCGGTGAACGCGGCCGGGTGCGGCGACGTGAAGCGCACGCGCTCGAGCCCCTCGATCGCCCCGACCGCCCGCAGGAGCTTCGCGAACGCCCCGCGGTCCCCGAACTCGACGCCGTAGGAGTTGACGTTCTGCCCGAGCAGCGTGACCTCGACCGCGCCCTGGTCCACGAGCGCCTGCACCTCCGCCAGGATCTCGCCCGGCCGGCGGTCGCGCTCCTTGCCGCGCAGGTGCGGGACGATGCAGAACGTGCACGTGTTGTTGCACCCGACGCTGATCGACACCCAGCCCGCGTACACCGACTCGCGCCGCGTGGGCAGCGTCGAGGGGAACACCTGGAGCGACTCGGCGATCTCGACCTCGGCGCGCTCGTTGTGCCGCGCCCGCTCGAGGAGCACCGGGAGCGCGTCGAGGTTGTGGGTGCCGAACACCACGTCGACCCACGGGGCCCGCTCGACGATGCCTGCCCGGTCCTTCTGCGCGAGGCAGCCGCCGACCGCGATCTGCATGCCGGGCCGCGCGCGCTTGGCCCCGGCCAGGCGACCGAGGTTGCCGTACAGCTTGTCGGCGGCGTTCTCGCGGACCGCGCACGTGTTGATGACGATGACGTCGGCGGCCTCGGCGGCGGTGTCCGACGCGCTCGCCCGGACGTACCCCGCCTGCTCGAGCATCCCGGCCATGTGCTCGGAGTCGTGCACGTTCATCTGGCAGCCGAGCGTCTTGACCAGGTAGGTGCGGGCGGGCACGCCGCGGGCGCCGGCAGGACCGCCGTCGGGGTCGCGGGCGTCGCTCGGGGCGAGCCCGGCGAGCAGGACGGCGGCGTCCGCCGGGACGTGGGGCAGGGTCGTGGACATCGCCGTCCAGGGTACGTCGCCCCGCCGCCGGCCCCGCCCGCGGGGAGCACGTTTCCGGGACGTTGCCGGACCGTGACCTCAGCGGGTAGCGGGCGCAACACTTCACCCCTAGGTTCGTCGGATGGTCGACACCCCCGCCGCCCCCGCGACCGCAGGGCAGCAGCGCACCCTGGGAGCCCCGCTCGTCGTCCTCGACGGGGTCAACAAGCACTTCGGTCAGCTCCACGTCCTGCAGGACATCGACCTCACCGTCCACCGTGGTGAGGTCGTCGTCGTGATCGGGCCCTCGGGCAGCGGGAAGTCCACGCTGTGCCGCACGATCAACCGCCTCGAGACGATCGACTCGGGCACCATCGCGATCGACGGGGTGCCCCTGCCCGCCGAGGGCAAGCAGCTCGCGCGGCTGCGTGCCGACGTCGGCATGGTGTTCCAGTCGTTCAACCTGTTCGCCCACAAGACGGTGCTCGAGAACGTCACCCTCGGGCAGATCAAGGCCAAGGGCGTCCCCCGGGCACAGGCCCGCGAGACGGCGATGTCGCTGCTCGAGCGCGTCGGCGTCGCGAACCAGGCCGACAAGCTGCCCGCGCAGCTCTCCGGCGGCCAGCAGCAGCGCGTCGCGATCGCCCGGGCCCTGGCGATGAAGCCGAAGGTCATGCTGTTCGACGAGCCGACGTCCGCGCTCGACCCCGAGATGATCAACGAGGTCCTCGACGTCATGGTCTCCCTCGCGAAGGAGGGCATGACGATGGTGGTCGTGACCCACGAGATGGGCTTCGCGCGCAAGGCGGCGCACCGGGTCGTGTTCATGGACGCCGGACGCATCGTCGAGGAGGAGACGCCCGAGAGCTTCTTCACGGCGCCGCGGAGCGAGCGCGCCCGCGACTTCCTGTCGAAGATCCTGACCCACTGAGCTCACGACCACCCGAGTCCACCGAGCAGCTCCGCCCGGCAGGGCCACCGCCCCACCGGGCACCGAACGTCACCGACACCGTGGTGCACCGCAACGAGAGGAACTGACAATGCGCAGACGAACCGTGGGGACCGCCGCGACGCTGGCCGCCCTGGCCCTGACCCTCACCGCGTGCGGGGGCTCCGACGAGCCCGCCGGCGACGCGACGGGCGACGAGACCTCCTCCGGCGGCGGCGAGTCGATCCGGATCGGCATCAAGTTCGACCAGCCCGGCCTCGGCTTCAAGGACGGTGACGACTTCACCGGCTTCGACGTCGACATGGCGCGTGCCGTCGCCGAGAAGCTCGGGTACTCCGAGGACCAGATCGAGTTCGTCGAGTCGCCGTCCGCCCAGCGCGAGAACCTGCTCCAGACCGGCCAGGTCGACATGATCTTCGCGACGTACTCGATCACCGACGCCCGCAAGGAGACCGTCGCGTTCGCCGGCCCGTACTTCGTCGCCGGGCAGGACCTGCTCGTCGCCGCGGACGACGACTCGATCAGCGGACCCGAGGACCTCGAGGGCAAGAACCTCTGCTCCGTCACCGGCTCGACGTCGGCGCAGCGCATCAAGGACGAGTACGCCGCCGGCACCAACCTGCTCGAGCAGCCGAGCTACGCGGAGTGCGTCACCGCGCTCACGTCCGGTGCGGTCGACGCGGTGACCACCGACGACATCATCCTCGCCGGCCTCGCCGCACAGCCTGCCAACGAGGGCAAGGTCAAGGTCGTCGGGAACCCGTTCTCCGAGGAGAACTACGGTGTCGGCCTCTCGCAGGACAACGCGACCTGCGAGGACATCAACACCGCCATCACCGAGCTCATCGAGGACGGCACGTGGCAGCAGATCCTCGACGACAACGTCGGGGCGTCGGGCTACGAGGCGAACGACGAGCTCAACCCGCCCGAGGTCGAGGCCTGCGCCTGACCTGACCTGACCCGCAGCCGACCGGGACGGGACGACGGACCCGTCCGTCGCCCCGTCCCGGTCGGCGCGAGCCACCACGCACCAAGGAGGTGAGAGCGCTGGACGGCACGTACCTGGACCAGTTCGTCGCGCTGTTCGAGACCTTCGACGTCCTCGCGGCGTTCTGGGTCAACATCAAGCTGACGTTCTTCGCCGCCGTGCTCTCGCTCGTGCTCGGCACCGTGCTCGCCGTCATGCGGATCTCGCCGCTGCCGAGCCTGCGCTGGGCCGGCACCACCTACGTGAACGTGTTCCGCAACACCCCGTTGACGATCATCATCGTCTTCTGCGTGCTCGGCCTGTGGGGTCAGCTCGGGGTCACCCTCGCCCAGGACTTCAACGAGAACTTCCTCCGCCTGGCGATCCTCGGCCTCGCCGTCTACCACGCGGCGTTCGTCTGCGAGGCGCTGCGGTCCGGGGTCAACACGGTGCCGGTCGGGCAGGCCGAGGCGGCGCGGGCGATCGGGCTCGGCTTCCTCCCGACCGCGCGGCTCATCATCCTGCCGCAGGCGTTCCGCGGTGCTGTGGCCCCGCTCGGGAACACGCTGATCGCCCTGACGAAGAACTCGACCGTCGCGGCCGCGGGCTCCGTCGCCGAGGCGTCGGGGCTCATGCGGACCATGATCGAGTTCCGGTCCGACCTCGTCATCCCGATCTTCCTCACCTTCGCGCTCGGCTTCGTGCTCCTCGTCATCCCCGTCGGCCTGCTGACGACCTCCCTCTCGCGACGACTGGCGGTGGCCCGGTGAGCAGCACCCAGAGCGTCCTGTTCGACGTCCCCGGGCCGCGCACCCGCCGGCGCATGGCGTGGCTCAACGTCGTGTTCGCGCTCGTCGTCGCGGGGATCGGCGTGCTGCTGCTCGTGCAGCTGGGCCGCAAGGGTCAGCTCGAGGCCGCCCTGTGGACACCCTTCCTGGAGTGGCGCACGTGGGAGAGCTTCCTCCTCCCGGGCCTGCAGAACACGCTCAAGGCCGCCGCGCTCGCGATCGTCGGCTCGTCGCTCTTCGGGCTCGCGTTCGGGCTCGGGCGCCTTTCCGAGCTGCGGATCGTCCGCGTGATCAGCGGCACGATCGTCGAGTTCTTCCGCGCCGTGCCCGTGCTGCTCATGATGATCTTCGTCTGGCTCGCGCTGGGCTTCTCCGACGTCCGCGGGATCGACCCCGGGGACTACCCGCTCATCGCCGTCGTCACCGCGCTCGTGCTCTACAACGGCTCCGTCTTCGCCGAGCTCGTGCGGTCCGGCGTGCACGGGCTGCCGCGCGGCCAGCGCGAGGCGGCGCTCGCCACCGGGCTCACCGGCCCGCAGTCGCTGCGGTCGGTCGAGGTGCCTCAGGCCCTCATCGCGATGCTCCCGGCGCTGGTCAGCCAGCTCGTCGTCATCCTCAAGGACACCGCGCTCGGCTACATCATCACGTACCGCGAGCTGCTGCAGGAGGCCCGCCAGGTCGGCTCCGCCAACGGCAACATCCTCCAGGCCCTCGCCGTCGCCGCGGTCGTGTTCATCGTCATCAACTACGCCCTGACCAAGGCCGCGCCGTGGGTCGGGCAGCGGATGGGGCGGCGCACGAGCGGGCGCGCGAAGGCCGAGGCACCGAGCCTCGTCGTGGCCACGCGGGACTGAGCGGGACGGGGCGTAGCGACCGGGCGCCGGACCCGCTCCGCGCCGCCGTCGTCGACGCAGGCTGGGCAGCGGCTGCGTACCGGACCCGGGCGGCGCTCGGCGGAGGGGACCCGCAGTGCAGGGACCGGGTCAAGAACCCAGGGTGCTCCGCCGAGGTGACGCGGCGGTGCAGCGGCCGGGCACCGGACCCCGGGCACGCGGCTGGAGGTGCGGGCGCCAAACGCTCGGTGAGCGTCCCGGGGCGGGTCAGCCGGCGGTCGCGCTCGCGCGGATCTCTCGGACGACCGTGACCTTGATCTCCCCGGGATACTGCAGGTCCGCCTCGATGTGCTTCGCGATCGCGACCGCGAGCTGCGGCAGCGCGTAGTCGTCGACCTCCGACGGCTCGACGACGACCCGGACCTCGCGCCCCGCGGACATCGCGAGGGCGCGCCGCACCCCGGTGTGCGCGGTCACGAGCTGCTCGAGCTTGTCCATCCGCTCGACGTACTGGTCGAGCTCCTCGCGGCGTGCGCCGGGGCGGGCGGCCGAGATCGCGTCCGACGCCTGCACGAGCACTGCCTCGACCGTCTCGGCCGGCACCTCCTCGTGGTGCGCCGCGATGGCGTTGACGACCGCGGGCGACTCCCCGCACCGCCGCGCCAGGTCGGCGCCCACCAGCGCGTGCGTCCCCTCGACCTCCGCGGTGAGCGCCTTGCCGACGTCGTGGAGGAAGGCGGCGCGGCGGGTCGTCGCGACGTCAGCCCCGACCTCGGCCGCGACGGCTGCGGCGACGAGCGCGGTCTCGACGAGGTGCTCGAGCACGTTCTGGCCGTACGACGTGCGCAGCCGGAGCCGGCCCATCGTCCGGACGAGGTCCGGGTGGAGTCCCGCGACGCCGGCACGCTCGGCGGCGTCGTGCCCCGCGGAGACGGTCCGGTCCTCCGCCCCGGTGAGCGCCTCCGCGTACGCAGCCTCGATCCGCTGGGGGTGGATCCGCCCGTCGGACATGAGGGCCTCGAGCGTGACCTGGGCGACCTCGCGGCGGTCGGCGTCGAAGCACGAGAGGACGACCGAGTCCGGCGTGTCGTCGATGAGCACGTTGACGCCGGTGAGGGCCTCGAACGTGCGGATGTTGCGGCCCTCCTTGCCGATGATCCGTCCCTTCATCTCCTCGGACGGGAGCGGCAGGACCGTGATCACGGACTGCGAGCTGGTCGGCACCGCGGTGCGCTGGACCGCCGCGGCGACGATGCGCTTGGCCCGGGACTCCGCGGTCCGGCGCGCCTGCGCCTCGGCCCGGCGGACGAGGGCCGCTGCGTCGTTCGTCGCCTCGTCGACCATGCGCCGGACGAGCTCCGCGCGCGCCTCCTCGCCGGTCAGGTCGGCGACGGCCTCCAGCTGGGCGCGGGCGTCGCGCTCGGCCGACGAGCGGCGCTCGGCCACCTCCCGCTCCGCAGCGGCGAGGGCGTCCTGCCGCTCGCGCGCCGCGCGCTCCGCCTCGGCGACGGCCTTCTGGTCGGCCGCCACCGCGCGCTCGCGCTCGACGAGGCGTGCTTCCCTGCGCTCGGCGTCCGCCAGCAGCGCGCGCGCGTCGTCGCGGATCGAGGCGACATCGGCCTTCGCCTGCCGGCGCTGCTCAGCCGCCTCCCGGCGTGCGACGAGCACCAGGATGAGTGCGACCAGGCACGCTCCCAGGAGAGCCACGACGAGCCCGAGCTCACCCATCGACGTGACCACCCTCCGGCGCTGCTGCGAGGTCCGCGGCCCGGATGCCGCGTGGATCCCTCCGGAGCATTCTCCCGCACGCGCTCGACGTCCGGCGCCGCGGCGCGCGGCGCCGTCCGCACGCTCGCCCGGTGCGGGCCGGCGTCACTCCCCGCGGGCGATGTCCTCGGCGACGTCGCCGATCTCCGCACCCTCCTCGGCGAGCGCCTCGCGGACGAGCCGGGAGACGAGGGCCGAGGGGTAACCCCGCCGGCCGAGCGCAGCGAACGTGCGCCGGGCGCGGACCTGCGGGTCGAGCCGGGCGGTCGAGGCGAGCTTGCGCCGGACCAGCGCGCGCGCCGCCTCCTCCTCGTCCTCGTCGTCCACCTCGCCGAGCGCGTCGGACGCGACCTCGTCGTCGATGCCGCGCCGGCGGAGCTCGACACCGATCGCCCGGCGGGACAGCCCACGCTCGGCGTGCCGGGTGCGCACGAGCATCCGCGCGTACTCCGCGTCGTCGATCAGCCCGACCTCGGTGAACCGGTCGAGCACGCGCGCTGCGACGTCGTCCGGGACGTCCTTGCGCTGCATCGCCTCGGCGAGCTGTGCCCGGCTGCGCGCCGAGCTCGCGAGGAGACGCAAGGCGACGGCCCGGGCGACCGACTCCGGATCGGCCTCCTGACCGAGCCCGGACGCGCCGGAGGCGGGCGGCTCGTCACCGCGCCGCCCGCCCCGGCCCCGCATCGGTCGCCCGGTCAGAAGCCGACCTTCGGGTCGACGTCGGCGGGTGCGTCGAGCTTGGCACCGACGCCGAGCTTCTCCTTGATCTTCTTCTCGATCTCGTTCGCCAGGTCGGGGTTGTCGCGCAGGAAGCCGCGCGCGTTCTCCTTGCCCTGGCCGAGCTGGTCGCCCTCGTACGTGTACCAGGCACCGGACTTGCGGATGAACCCGTGCTCGACGCCCATGTCGATCAGGCCACCCTCGCGCGAGATGCCCACGCCGTACAGGATGTCGAACTCGGCCTGCTTGAACGGCGGCGCCATCTTGTTCTTGACGATCTTGATGCGCGTGCGGTTGCCGACCGCGTCGGTGCCCTCCTTGAGGGTCTCGATGCGGCGGATGTCCATGCGGACGGACGCGTAGAACTTGAGCGCCTTGCCACCCGTGGTGGTCTCGGGCGAGCCGAAGAAGACGCCGATCTTCTCGCGGAGCTGGTTGATGAAGATCGCCGTGGTGCCGGAGGAGTTGAGCGCGCCGGTGATCTTGCGCAGGGCCTGCGACATGAGCCGGGCCTGGAGGCCGACGTGGCTGTCGCCCATCTCGCCCTCGATCTCGGCCTTGGGCACGAGCGCCGCGACCGAGTCGATGACCACGATGTCGATCGCGCCCGAGCGGATCAGCATGTCCATGATCTCGAGCGCCTGCTCGCCGGTGTCCGGCTGCGAGACCAGCAGGGCGTCGGTGTCGACGCCGAGCTTCTTCGCGTACTCGGGGTCGAGCGCGTGCTCGGCGTCGATGAACGCCGCGATGCCGCCGGCCCGCTGCGCGTTGGCGACGGCGTGGAGCGCGACGGTCGTCTTGCCCGAGGACTCCGGGCCGTAGATCTCGACGACGCGGCCGCGCGGCAGGCCGCCGATGCCGAGCGCGATGTCGAGCGCGATCGACCCCGTCGGGATGACCTCGACGGGGGCACGCCCCTCGTCGCCGAGGCGCATGATCGAGCCCTTGCCGAACTGCCGGTCGATCTGTCCGAGCGCGGCCTCGAGGGCCTTCGTCCGGTCCTGGGGAGCTGCCATGTCACACCTCGTGGTCTCGAGCAGCGCGGTCGCTGCACCTCGTCTGGGGCTGGTCTGTTGACTGCGGGTGACGCTATGCCCGACCACCGACATCCGTCCGTGCGCTGTCCACAGCCCGGGTCTCCCCGTGCCGGTGGACCGCCCTCCGCCCGGTCGACCCGGGTCGCAGGACCGCCGACGTCCTCACCACGCACCACGTTACCCGAACAGGTGTTCGACAGGGCGCGACACGCCGGGCGCGTCGCGGGACGTGACCGGCCGGGCCCGACTCAGCGACGGACGCCGCCGCCCGGGCCGCCTCGGGCCCGACTCAGCGCCGGGGCGGCGCCTGCCGCGCCGCCGAGCCCCAGCGCCGCGCGTCGAGGATCTCCATCGCGTCGCACAGCGCGTGCCAGACGTCGCGCGGCTCCGCACCGTCGTCGAGAGCCTGCACCGCGGTCCGCCCCTGCAGCTCGAACAGGACGAGGTCCCGCGCGAGGGCGCGACCGTGCGCGCTGCCGAGCACCTCGTCGACCAGCTGCCAGAACTCGCGGTATCGCACGGCACCAGCCTGCCACCCGACGCGCGGTGCGGCGTGCACGGCGCACGCGCACGGGTGCGACGTCGGCAGCCGGGTGCGCTCGACCGGCCGGTGTGGGCGCAGCCAGCCACAATGGCCCGGTGGACGAGGCGACGCAGGCTGCGGAGGTGCTCGGGCGCTTCTCCGCGCCCACCCGGGACTGGTTCACGGGTGCGTTCGCCGGGCCGACGACGGCGCAGGTCGGGGCGTGGGAGGCGGTCTCGTCGGGCGAGCACGCGCTCGTCGTCGCACCGACGGGCTCCGGCAAGACGCTCGCGGCGTTCCTCTGGGCGCTCGACGGCCTGCTCGGCGGCCCCGCACCGGGCACGCAGGCGCCGGCCGGCGGCGCGTCGGTCCCACCCGCGCCGGCCGCCGAGCCGGAGGACCCGACCCAGCGGTGCCGCGTCCTGTACGTCTCCCCGCTCAAGGCGCTCGCGACCGACGTCGAGCGGAACCTGCGCTCGCCGCTCGTCGGCATCCGCCAGGCCGCGACCCGCGCGGGCCGACCGATCGCCGACGTGGCCGTCGGGGTCCGCACCGGCGACACGCCGCCGGCCGAGCGCCGCGCGTTCGCGACCAAGCCGCCCGACATCCTCATCACGACGCCCGAGTCGCTGTTCCTCGTCCTCACCTCGGCCGCGCGTGCCGGTCTCTCGGGCGTACGCACGGTGATCCTCGACGAGATCCACGCCGTCGCCGGGACCAAGAGGGGCGCGCACCTCGCCGTCTCGCTCGAGCGGCTCGACGCGCTCCTCGACCGGCCCGGCGGGCCGGGACCGGCGCAGCGCATCGGCCTGTCCGCGACCGTCCGGCCGGTCGACGCGGTCGCCGCCTTCCTCGGCGGTGCGCGGGCGCACGCGGACGGCGGGAGGCGCGTCGTCGTCGTGCAGCCGCCGTCGACCAAGCGCATCGAGGTCGACGTCGTCGTGCCCGTGCCCGACCTGGCGGACCTGGCCTCGGCCCCGGCGGTGGGCACCCCGGGCCCCGACGCGCTCCCGCCGGGCGAGGTCGACCTGACCGGCCCCGCGGCGGGCGCGCCGCCGCGCCCCTCGATCTGGCCCCACGTCGAGGAGCGCGTCGTCGACCTCGTGGCCGAGCACCGCTCGACCCTCGTGTTCACGAACTCCCGCCGCGGGGCCGAGCGGCTCACGGCCCGCATGAACGAGGTGTGGGCCGAGCGGCAGGGCGAGGACGTGCCCGACCCCGGCGAGCTGCAGCCGGCGGCCGCGCCCGCGCAGTCGGGCACCGCGGTCGGGGTGGACACCCGGGACGCCGCGACGATCCTCGCCCGCGCGCACCACGGGTCGATGAGCCGCGCGGAGCGCACCCGGACGGAAACCGAGCTCAAGGCCGGGCGCCTGCCGGCGGTCGTCGCGACCAGCTCGCTCGAGCTCGGGATCGACATGGGCGCGGTCGACCTCGTCGTCCAGGTCGGCGCACCGCCGTCGGTCGCGAGCGGGCTCCAGCGCGTGGGACGTGCCGGCCACCAGGTCGGCGCGGTCTCGCACGGGATCATGTTCCCGACGTTCCGCGGGGAGCTCGTGCCCGCGGCCGTGACCGCCACGCGCATGCGGCGCGGCGAGCTCGAGGCGCTGCACGTGCCCGCGAACCCGCTCGACGTGCTCGCGCAGCAGGTCGTCGCGATGGTCGCGACCGAGGACTGGAGCGTCGCGGACCTCGCGGCGGTCGTCCGGCGGGCCGCGCCGTACAGCGGCCTCGGCGACGCGACGCTGCACGCGGTCCTCGACATGCTCGCGGGCCGCTACCCGAGCGAGGAGTTCGCCGAGCTGCGGCCCCGCATCGTCTGGGACCGTGCACGCGACGTCCTGAGCGGGCGCCCGGGCGCGCTGCGCCTCGCGGTGACGAGCGGCGGCACGATCCCCGACCGCGGTCTCTACGGGGTCTTCCTGGCGAGCGGCGCGTCCACGAGCGACGTCCCTGTGGACGCCGAGCGCACGGGTGGTCAGCTGCGCGGCGGCAAGCGTGTGGGCGAGCTCGACGAGGAGATGGTCTACGAGTCCCGCGTCGGGGACACCTTCACGCTCGGGTCGAGCACGTGGCGCATCGACGACATCACCCCGGACCGCGTGCTCGTGACGCCCGCTCCGGGCGTGCCGGGCCGCCTGCCGTTCTGGAAGGGCGACGCCCCCGGCCGGCCCGCCGAGCTGGGCCGGGCCATGGGGGCGTGGGTCCGCGAGGTCGCCGCGAAGCCCGACGAGGAGGCGCGCGCCCAGGTCTCCGCGGCGGGGCTGGACCCCTGGGCGACCGACAACCTGCTGTCCTACCTGCGCGAGCAGGAGGCCGCCGCCGGGCAGCTCCCGACCGACACCACGCTCGTCGTCGAGCGCTTCCGCGACGAGCTCGGGGACTGGCGCGTCGTGCTGCACTCCCCCTACGGCGCACGCGTGCACGCGCCGTGGGCGCTGGTCATCGCCGCCCGGCTGCGCGAGCGGTTCGGGGTCGACGCCGCGGCGATGCACTCCGACGACGGCATCGTGCTGCGGCTGCCCGACATGCTCAGCTCCGACGCGGCGTTCCCGCTCGGGGACGGGCTCGGCGCGCGCTGGGCCGACGACGCCGAGGCGCCGCCCGTGGGCGTCGACGACCTGCTCGTCGATGCCGACGAGGTCGCGGACGCCGTGCGGGGCGAGCTCGGCGGCTCCGCCATGTTCGGCGCGCGCTTCCGTGAGGCCGCGGCGCGCGCGCTCCTGCTGCCCCGGAGACGTCCCGACAAGCGCCAGCCCCTGTGGCAGCAGCGCCAGCGCTCGGCACAGCTCCTGAGCGTCGCGGCGCAGTACCCGGAGTTCCCGATCCTGCTCGAGGCGGTCCGTGAGTGCCTCCAGGACGACTTCGACGTCGCGGCGCTGACCACGCTCATGCGCGACGTCGCGGCCCGGAAGATCCGCGTCGTCGAGGTGACGACGACCACCCCGTCGCCGTTCGCGCAGTCGTTGCTGTTCGGGTACACCGCGCAGTTCCTGTACGACGGCGACGCGCCGCTCGCCGAGCGCCGGGCCGCCGCGCTGACGCTCGACCCCACGCTGCTCGCCGAGCTGCTCGGCGCCGGCCAGTCGCAGCTCGCCGACCTGCTCGACCCCGTCGCGGTCCAGCGCACCGAGGCCGAGCTCGCGGGGACGGCCCCCGACCGTCAGGCGCGCACGCTCGAGGCCCTCGCCGACGTGGTCCGCCGCCACGGCCCCCTGACCACGGCCGACGCGCAGGCGCGGACCGTCGAGGCCGAGCGCGCCCAGGTCCCGGGATGGCTCGCCGAGCTCGAGACCGCTCGACGCGTGCTCCGGGTCAGGCTCGGCGGGGTCGAGGCCGAGCGCGGCGAGCAGTGGGCGGCGATCGAGGACGCCGGGCGCCTGCGCGACGCCCTCGGGGTCGCTCTGCCCGTCGGCGTGCCCGAGGTGTTCACCGAGGTCCGTCCCGACCCGCTCGGGGACCTCGTGCGCCGCCACGCCCGCACGCACGGGCCGTTCCCGGCCGCGCAGGTCGCGGCGCGGTTCGGGCTCGGGGTCGCCGTCGTGACCGAGGTGCTGCGCCGCCTCGAGCAGACCGGCGTGCTGGTGCAGGGACGGCTGCGGCCGGACGAGCTCGGCGGGACCGGGGACGAGTACTGCGACGCCGAGGTGCTGCGGCAGCTGCGCCGGCGCTCGCTCGCGGCGCTGCGGGCCGAGGTCGAGCCGGTCGACCAGCAGGCGCTCGGGGTGTTCCTGCCCCGGTGGCAGGGCATCGACCCCAGCCCGCGCCGCACCGGGGGTCTGCGCGGCATCGACGGGCTCGCGCGCGCCGTCGAGCAGCTCGCGGGCGCGGCCGTCCCCGCGTCGGCGCTCGAGACGCACATCCTGCCGGTGCGCGTCGCGGACTACTCCCCCGCGATGCTCGACGAGCTCACCGCCGCGGGCGAGGTGCTGTGGGCGGGGCACGGTGCGCTCGCGGGGCACGACGGGCTCGTGAGCCTGCACCCCGCGTCCGTCGCCGACCTCACGCTGCCCCCGGCCGTGCCGGTCGAGGCCGACGGGTTCCTCGACACCCCGCTGCACCGCGCGACGCTCGCCGCGCTCGCGGGCGGCGGTGCGTACTTCGTCGGGGGGCTGCTGACGCGGGTGCGGGAGCTCCTCGCGGCCGAGGGCTTGCCAGACCCGGACGCCTCGGCGGCTGCCGGGAGCGCGTCGGCGCCGGAGCGCGCGGCGCCTGCGGTCGCACCCGGCACCGACGGTGCCCCGGCCGCGTCGCAGAGCGCGCTCACGGCCGCGCTCTGGGACCTCGTCTGGGCCGGGCACGTGACGAACGACGGCCTCGCCGTGCTCCGGGCACGGCTCGGCACGGGAGCCACGGCGCACCGCACCAAGGCCCCGGCGGCCCGCAGCCGGAGTCTCGGCGGCGCGGCACGCTTCGGCCTGCGCTCGGCGTCCCTCGCCCCGCGCGGGACCCCCAGGCCAGGTTCCGCGCTGCTCGCCGAGGCCGGCGGCCGGTGGTCGCTGCTGCCGGAGCGCGAGAGCGACCCGACGCTGCGGGCGCACGCCCTCGCCGCGCAGCTCCTCGACCGGCACGGCGTCCTGACCCGCGCGGTCGCTCCCGCCGAGGGGGTCACGGCGCAGTTCGGCGCCGTGTACCGCGTGCTCGCGGCGCTCGAGCAGGCCGGCCAGGTGCGCCGCGGGTACTTCGTCGAGCACCTCGGCGGCTCGCAGTTCGCGCTGCCCGGCGCGGTGGACCGGCTCCGGGAGGACGCGCGCACGGTCGAGCGCGCGCGCGAGCAGGCGGCCGAGAGCGCCGACGACGCGACCGGCGCACCGGGTCCGGGCGACCCGTGGTCACCGGCCCCGAGCCAGCCCGAGCGGACCCGGTTCGTCGTGACGCTCGCGGCCACCGACCCCGCGAACCCGTACGGCGCGGCGCTCGCGTGGCCCCTGCCGTCGGCCGCGGACGGCCTCGCCCCCGGCGCGACGGGCCTGCACCGCCCGGGACGCAAGGCCGGCGCCGTGGTCGTGCTCGTCGACGGCGCGCTCGTGCTGTACGTCGAGCGGGGCGGCCGGACGGTGCTCACGTTCACCCAGGACCCGGCGCTGCTCGACGTGGCGGCGGGCCGGCTCGCGGACGCGGTGCGCACCGGCAACCTCGGGCGCATGACGCTGCACCGCGCCGACGGCGCCGCGCTCCTCGAGGCGGAGGCCCTGCGCAGCCCGCTCGGACG
>NZ_JBFTER010000099.1:0-19279 GCF_047229345.1 Cellulomonas jepli
TCCGGCGCGATGGTCGGGGTGCGGAGCGCCGACGCCCTGGGGCCGCCGGCGTCCGGCTGCACCGAGCGGGCAGGCCCCCGCGGCCCCGGGCGGTGCGGCGGCGGCGGGCGGTGCGGAGGCGGTCGGCGGCGGGCCAGCGGAGCACGGGCACGACGAGCTGCGCGGCGAGCTCACGGTCGTCGGCGACGCCGACCAGTCGATCTACGCGTTCCGCGGCGCGACGATCCGCAACATCCTCGAGTTCGAGGCCGACTACCCCGACGCCCGCACGATCCTGCTCGAGCAGAACTACCGCTCCACCCAGACGATCCTGTCCGCGGCGAACGCCGTGATCAGCCGCAACCCGGGCCGCAAGCCCAAGCGGCTCTGGACGGACTCGGGCGCGGGCGCGCAGATCGTCGCCTACGTGGCGGACAACGAGCACGAGGAGGCGCGGTTCGTCGCCGAGGAGATCGACCGCCTCGGGGACTCCGCGGGCGTGCGGCCCGGCGACGTCGCCGTGTTCTACCGGGCGAACGCGCAGTCCCGCGCGCTCGAGGAGGTGCTGATCCGCGTCGGCCTGCCGTACAAGGTCGTCGGCGGCACGCGCTTCTACGAGCGGCGCGAGGTCAAGGACGCGGTCGCGTACCTGCGGGCGCTCGCGAACCCCGACGACGACGTCAACGTCCGGCGCATCCTCAACGTCCCGAAGCGCGGGCTCGGCGACCGCTCCGAGGCGATGGTCAGCGCGTACGCGGAGCGCGAGCGCATCTCGTTCGGTGCGGCGCTCGAGCGGCTCGACGAGGTGCCGGGGCTCGGCACGCGGGCGGTCACGGGCCTGCGCGGCTTCGCGACGATGATGGCGGAGCTGCGGGCGCTCGTGGACTCGGGTGCCGGGCCCGCCGAAGTGCTGGGGGCGGTGCTCGACCGGTCCGGATACCTCGCGGAGCTCCGCGCGAGCGAGGACCCGCAGGACGCCTCGCGCGTCGAGAACCTCTCGGAGCTGCACGCGGTGGCGTCCGAGTTCGAGGAGTCCGAGCCCGAGGGCGGGCTCGCGGACTTCCTGGAGCGCGTCTCGCTCGTCGCGGACTCCGACCAGATCCCCGGCGAGGGCGAGGGGGGCGTCGACCAGGGCGTGGTCACGCTCATGACGCTGCACACCGCGAAGGGCCTGGAGTTCCCGGTCGTGTTCCTCACGGGCATGGAGGACGGCACGTTCCCGCACATGCGCTCGCTCGCCGACACCGACCAGCTCGCCGAGGAGCGCCGGCTCGCGTACGTGGGGCTGACGCGCGCGCGGGAGCGGCTGTACATCTCGCGCGCCGCGGTGCGCACGGCGTGGGGGGTGCCCAACGAGTTCCCGGCGAGCCGGTTCCTCGACGACCTCCCCGAGGACCTCGTCGACTGGCGCCGGCGCGAGTCGAGCATGGACGTGCTGCGTCGCCCGGGCGCCGGGTCCGGCTACGGGTCGGGCAGCTACGGCTCCGGCGGGTACGGGTCCGGTGGCTCGCGGTCCGGCGCGGCGTCGAGCGGCGGGTACTACGGCTCGAGCGGGAGCGCGCGCTCTGGCCAGGGGGCGCGCGGCGCGTCGTCGTCGCGGGCCCGCTCGACCGCGCCGAGCACGTCGGGTCCGGCGGCCGCGGACGGACCGCGGTTCGGCTCCGCGACGCCGCGCCCGGACGCCGCCGTGCCGAGCCTCGCCCTCGGCGACAAGGTCACGCACGACGCGTACGGCATGGGCACGGTCGTCGCGCTCGAGGGCTCCGGCCCGAACGCCGTCGCGAAGGTCGACTTCGGCAGCGAGGGGACCAAGCGGCTCCTGCTGCGGTTCTCGCCGGTCACGAAGCTCTGAGCCGAACCGCCGGGGCCCGGCGCGCCCCCGCCGGGCGCGCCCCCGCCGGGCGCGCGCGGGCCCGACGCGGGACGCCCACCACGGTGCGTCGCGCGCTCGTGTGCAGCGCGTGGGCCCAGGGGCTCATGCGGTGCGACCGGCCAGGCCCCGGGGCCCTTCGTCGCGCACCGTCACCCGCCCTAGGGTGAGCGCGGCGAAAGGGTGGACATGACGTCGATCGATGCACGCGCGGCCGGAGCAGGTGCCGTCACCGGGGTCGTGGCCTATCTCGTGGTCACGGTGACCGTGCTCCCGCTCCTCGCGGGGAGCCTGCTGCGGGCGGGCGGACTGCTCGCCGCGGCGGTGGTGCTCGTGCTGCAGGTGCTCGCGCTCGCCGGGAGCGGGCTCGTGACCGCGCTCGTGATGCGCCGGCGCAGGAGCACGACGACGCGTCCGGGCGCCGTGCCGAGCGCCGTCGCCGGGGGCCTCGCGGGAGCCGTGGTCGTGCTGCTGCTCGGGTCGGCGGCGGCAGCGGCGAGCGCGTCGAGCGGTCTCGGCGTCGGCGCGCTCGTCTCGACGCTGCTCCTGTGGAGCGTCGCGCCCGCGGTCGGCGCCCTGCTCGTGCCGCCCTCGCACGACCCCGCGACGCGCGGGTACGGGGCGGCAGCCCGCGCGGCGTCGCTGCGCGGTGACGCCGGCGCCTCGACGCTCGAGACGCTCGGCGGCGCGACCGTCGCCGCGATCCTCGTGGTCGCGGTCGTCGCGGTGGTGGGCCCGCAGGGCTCGTGGCTCGGCGACAACGTGCGCCGGGGACTGTGCCAGGTCGCGACCGCGGGCCAGGGCGACTGCGGCAGCCGCATCCCGATCGACGCGGAGCGGCACCGCCCGACGAACGCGTGCGTGCTCGAGAACAGCGCCGACAGGCGCAACGCGTCGGTCGCGGTCACGTTCATCGCGGTCAAGGGCGGCGGCACGATCCGTGTCGAGCGGATGTCCGACGACACGTACCGGGTGTCGGCCGAGGGCACCGGGGGCATCGGCGTCACCGAGGGGCTCGGCGGCGGCGTGAGCGTGACCGTCGACGACTACATCCACGGCGGCGAGGCGCAGCTGTCCGGCTCGGCGTACGTCGAGGCCGCGGGCGGCGCGACCTGGGTGGTCGACGAGGCGGGCAAGGAGCAGCTCGTCGACTTCCTCGAGGAGCAGCGCGACTGGGCGACCCTCCAGGCGGGCCTGAGCGGCACGGGCCCGGTCGGCGGGGTCGCGGCGGGTGCGGCGTGGGCCGGCAAGGAGGTGTGGGACTGGATCACGGGCGACAGCTACACGCCGCCCGCCCCGGACGAGGTGTACGGCCAGGCCGGGATCGGGGGCGACGGCAGCGCGAGCGCCGCGGGGATCGTCAACGGTGCCGCGGTCAAGGGCGCCACCGCGACGGCGCTCGGCTCGCGCGTCAACATCCGGACCGGCGAGACGACCGTGTACTACACGTCGACGATCAGCGGCAGCGCCGCGCTGACCGGGCACGACCCGATCAACAGCACGCAGCTGCAGGCCGGCGGCGAGATGAAGGTCATGGTCGCGGTCACCGTCGACTCCGAGGGCAACCCGGTCAAGGTCTCGACCCAGGCGCTGGCCGTCGGCGACGCCAAGGCGTTCGCGGAGAACGCGTTCCTCGGCGAGACGTTCGACGAGCACCCGTCGGGCGGCAGCCTGCTCGAGGCGTCGGTCGAGCTCACCGGCCCGGAGACCCAGCGCATCGCGCTCGACCTGCTCGGGGCGACCGGCATCATCCCGCCCGGGACGCCGGCCCAGCGGGCGACGAGCGCGTACGACGCGTTCACGACCTTCACCGGCGCCGCACGCGACCGCGGCGTCATGACCCGCCAGGACGTCACGCTCGACACCAACACGTCGTTCGGCATCCAGGCCGGAGGTAAGGTCGGGCCCGTCGCGCTGGGCGGGACGTTCGAGAACTCGACGTCGACCGTGACGTCGGGCGACGCCTACTTCTTCAACGGATCGGGGTGGCAGCCGTGGACCGAGTGCGCCGCGTGACCTTCGCACTGACCGCGGCGGCCGTGCTCGCCGTCACCGGGTGCTCTGCCGACGAGCCGGGTACCGCGTCGTCGCCGGACGCGGCCTCGTCCGCCGACGCGACCGCCTCCTCGGTCATGGCCCCGACCGGCGCGCCCTCCGAGCTCACGCCGGCGGAGGGCTCGGGCGAGGAGGTCGACCTCGGGGGGCACGGCTCGTTCCGGGCGCCCGAGGGGTCGACGACCGAGCCCGGCGGGACCGAGATCCCGGGCGCCGAGCAGGTCCTCGTCCGGATGCCCGACGCGACGGAGCGCGGCGTGCCCGCGATCCAGGTGACCTGGCAGGCCGACGCCCCGGCCGGCGCCGTCGAGCAGTCCTGGTCGACCGAGCAGTCCCGGACCGTCGACCCGTCGGTGTCCGACTACGTGCGCTCGCCCGTCGAGTGGCCGGGTTCGGAGTCCTCGGTCGTCGCGACGTGGACCGAGGAGGTGGCGCTCGCGGAGGGCGGCACGACCGGGGTCGACGCGCTCGGGCTGTGGCTCGAGACGGCCGACGGCACGGTCGTCCTCGCGATCGCGTTCGCGCCCGCCGGCGAGCTCGACGGCTCGACGTCGCTCGAGGCGCTGCGCTCGCTGACGGTCTCCTGACGTGGCGGCCGGGCCCGGGCTCGGGCTGTTCGCCGTCGTCATCCTGGTCCTGACGCTCGTGCCGGCCGTCGCCCTCGTCGTCGGCGGCCTGGCCACGCGCCGCCGCTCCTCGACGGCCGGGCTCGTCCCCGTCGAGGCGGTCGTCGTCGACTTCAGCAACGCGACGCGCTCGAACCGGGTCACGTTCGACTACCCGGCGCCCGACGGCTCGTGGCTGCGCGCCACGCGCGTCGAGGGAGTCTCGACCGTCCGGCGCAGCGGGCTCCTCGTGCACCCCGGCGACCGCCTGACGGTCTACGTCGACCCGGCCCGCCCGGCGGACGTCCGGCTGACGCAGGACGGCAGCGCGGCGGGGCTCGCGGGGCCCGTGATGGTCGTCGCGGGGATCGTGTGGGGTGTCGTCGGCGTCGGGTTCCTGTCCGCGGTGCTGCTGCTGGCGCGCTCGGCGTCCTGACCCGCGGCCGGGCGGTGTGGCCCAGGCGACATCTCTCGATGTGAAGATACTTGTGATCCACGGCTACGATCGACGGGGCGCTGCGGCCAGACGAGGTCGCGATCGCGGGTCGACGGAAGGACCAAGCCAGGTGGACCTGTTCGAGTACCAGGCACGTGACATCTTCGAGAAGCACGGCGTTCCCGTGCTCGGCGGCGTCGTCGCCACGACCCCCGAGGAGGCCCGCGCGGGCGCCGAGCAGCTGCTCGGCGGCCAGCCCGGCGTCGTCGTGGTGAAGGCGCAGGTCAAGACGGGCGGCCGCGGCAAGGCCGGCGGCGTCAAGCTCGCGCGCTCGGCCGACGAGGCCGCGCAGCACGCCGAGGCCATCCTCGGCATGGACATCAAGGGCCACACGGTCCACCGCGTGATGATCGCCGCCGGCGCGAGGATCGCCAAGGAGTACTACTTCTCGGTGCTGCTCGACCGGGCCGAGCGCCGGTACCTCGCCATGGCGAGCGTCGAGGGCGGCATGGAGATCGAGCAGCTCGCGGTCGAGCGCCCCGAGGCCCTCGCGAAGGTCGCGGTCGACCCGCGCACCGGCATCGACGCGGCGAAGGCCGACGAGATCGTGCGGGCCGCCGGCTTCGACGCCGACGTGGCGCCCAAGGTCGCCGCGGTGCTGCAGAAGCTGTGGGACGTCTACGAGAACGAGGACGCGACCCTCGTCGAGGTCAACCCGCTGGTCCTCACGGAGGACGGCGAGATCGTCGCGCTCGACGGCAAGGTCACGCTCGACGGCAACGCCGCGTTCCGGCACCCGGACCACGCCGCGCTCGAGGACGCCGAGGCCGCCGACCCGCTCGAGGCCGCCGCGAAGGCCAAGGACCTCAACTACGTCAAGCTCGACGGCCAGGTCGGCATCATCGGCAACGGCGCGGGGCTCGTCATGAGCACGCTCGACGTCGTCGCGTACGCCGGCGAGGCGCACGGCGGGGTCAAGCCCGCGAACTTCCTGGACATCGGGGGCGGCGCCTCGGCCGAGGTCATGGCCGCCGGCCTCGACATCATCCTCTCGGACCCGCAGGTCAAGGCCGTGTTCGTCAACGTCTTCGGCGGCATCACGGCGTGCGACGCAGTCGCCAACGGCATCGTCGCGGCGCTCGAGATCCTCGGGGACCACGCGACCAAGCCGCTCGTGGTGCGCCTCGACGGCAACAACGTGCTCGAGGGCCGGCGGATCCTCGCCGAGGCGGGCCACCCGCTCGTCACGCTCGCCGAGACCATGGACGGCGGCGCGGACAAGGCCGCCGAGCTGGCGCACGCCGCCGCCTGAGCCCGGCCGCCCCTACCCGCGCAGACGCGAGAGACGAGAGAACAACAGACATGGCGATCTTCCTGACCGAGGCATCCAAGGTCATCGTCCAGGGCATGACCGGCTCCGAGGGCCAGAAGCACACGACGCGCATGCTCGCGAGCGGCACGACGGTCGTCGGCGGCGTGAACCCGCGCAAGGCCGGCACCTCCGTCGAGTTCCCGACCGGCTCGGGCGCGCACGCCGCGTCCGTGTCCGTGCCGGTGTTCGGCTCGGTGGCCGAGGCCGTCGAGCAGACCGGTGCCGACGTGTCGGTCATCTTCGTGCCGCCGGCCCACACCAAGGCCGCGGTCGTCGAGGCCGTCGACGCGGGCGTCCCGCTCGTCGTCATCATCACCGAGGGCGTCCCGGTCGACGACACCGCCGAGTTCTTCGCGTACGCGCAGGACAAGGGCGTGCGCCTCGTCGGCCCGAACTGCCCCGGTCTGATCAGCCCCGGGAAGTCGAACGTCGGCATCATCCCGGCGGACATCACGGGCCCCGGCAAGGTCGGCCTCGTGTCGAAGTCGGGCACGCTGACCTACCAGATGATGTACGAGCTGCGGGACTTCGGGTTCTCGACGGCCATCGGCATCGGCGGCGACCCGATCATCGGCACGACGCACATCGACGCGCTCGAGGCGTTCGAGGCCGACCCCGACACCGAGCTCATCGTGCTCATCGGGGAGATCGGCGGCGACGCCGAGGAGCGCGCCGCGGCCTACATCAAGGAGCACGTGACCAAGCCGGTCGTCGGCTACGTCGCGGGCTTCACCGCCCCCGAGGGCAAGACGATGGGCCACGCCGGCGCGATCGTGTCCGGCTCGGCCGGTACCGCGCAGGCCAAGAAGGAGGCCCTCGAGGCCGCCGGGGTCAAGGTCGGCAAGACGCCGAGCGAGACGGCGGCGCTCGCGCGCGAGCTGCTCTCCTGACGCCCCGCACCTGACAGCGCGCCGACGGCGCCGTACCCCCGAGCGGGGTGCGGCGCCGTCGGCGTCCGTGCGACATTCCCGGCACGCCGCACCGCCTGCCGGGTCGCGGGGCGATCGGCAGCGACGATGGACCCGTGAGCACCCCCACCGGAACCGAGCGGCTCCAGCGCGTGCGCCGCCAGCTGCTCACGGCCGACGACGGCACGTCCCGGTTCGGCATCTTCCGACCCGGGGAGGGCGAGGGCGCGGCCCGGTGGGTCGCCGGGCTGCTCGCGGGGCTCCAGGGCGCGATCCTGTCGCTGCTCGTCGTGGTGCTCCCCGCGGTCGCGGCGTACGTGGTGACGTCGGCGGACCCGTCGAACGCCGAGGTCCCGTGGACGCGCTCGCTCGAGCTCGGCACCGGCCTCTGGCTGCTCGCGCACGGCGTCCCCCTCGCGGTGGGGACGGACGTCCTGACCCTCGTGCCGCTCGGTCTGACGCTGCTCGCGCTGTACACGTGCCACGCGTCGGCCCGGCGCTCGGGGTACCCGACGTCCCTCGCGCTCTCCGCCGGGGTCGGCGGGTACGTCGTCGTCGCGGTCGTCCTGTCGCTGCTCGTGCGCGCGTCCGTCGGCCACGTGGTGCTCGCGGCGTCGGGCGCGCTCGTCGTGTCGGGGCTCGGGCTCGCGACCGGGCTCGCACGCCGCCCCGAGGCGCCCCCGCTGCGCGGGCTCACCCGGCCGCTGTGGTCGCGGGTCCCGGCCGCGGTGCGTGCGGGGGTCCCCGCGGGAGTGCTCGCCGTCGCGCTCGTGCTCGCCGCCGCCTCGCTCGTCACCGTCCTGTGGGTGCTCGCGGGACGCGCGACGATCGCCGACGTCATCGAGGCACTCGACCTCGACGCGGTCGGCGGGGGAGTGCTCGCCCTCGCCGAGCTGGCGTTCCTCCCGAACCTCGTCGTGTGGGCGTTCACGTGGCTCGCCGGGCCGGGGTTCCACGTCGGGACGGGCACGACGTTCACGACCGCCGAGGTCGTCCCCGGCCCGATCCCCGCGCTGCCCCTGCTCGGGGCGCTGCCGCAGCCCGACATGGCCGGGGGAGCGCTCGTCGCCGCCCCTGCGCTGCTCGTGCTGGCCGGGTGCGTCGCCGGCTGGTGGCTGCACCGGCGGACGGTCCCGGGCCGTGCCCGCGACGTGCTCGCCGCCGCCGCGGCGGCCGGACTGACTGCGGGGGCGTGCGCGGCCGGGCTCGTGTCGCTCGCGAGCGGGGCGGTCGGACCCGGCCGGATGGCCGAGGTGGGCGCGGCGTGGGCGCCGGTCGGGGGGGTCGTGGCCCTGGGGGTCGCCCTCGGCGCGCTGCTCGTCGCGCTCCCCGCGGAGCCGCTGGTGCGGGACGCGGTGCGGGGCGTGCTGCGGGACCGGCGGAGCGGGAGCGGAGCGCGCGGGGGCGCCGAGCGGGTCGCGGCGGAGGGCTCTCGCGAGACCTGACGGGTCTCGTCAGCCGCCGGAGGGCCGGCTCCGCATCATCTGCTCGAGGTCGACGGTCCGCTCCGAGACCCGGTCCTGGAACGCGCGCTCGCACTCGGTCCGGGCGCTGACGGTGAGCGCACCGCCCAGGCACTCCTCGCGGTCCTGGACGATCGGCCACATCGCGATCGTCCCGAGGAGCGCGGCCCCGATCAGGCCGGTGAAGCCGAGCCCCGCGACGATCATCGGGAGCATGAGCCCGGGGAGCCGTGCGCGCCACGTCGTGACGAGGGCGAGGCCACCCACGACCAGGGCCGCCCCGACGAGCACGAGCGCGCCGACCTTCCACGGCAGCGGGAGGTTGAACGTCACGACGGCCCCGAGGACGAGCAGCCAGAAGTGCAGGAGCTGCCGGCTCGCGCGGCGCACCTGGTCCGGGTCCGGCGGCTCGCGGGGCGGTGCCGGCGGGCGCGCGCCGGCGGGTCCGTGCGGACCGGGCTCACCCGGGCCGCCGGCGGGGCCGCGCGGAGCACGCGGCGTCTCGGGACGCAGGTCCGGGCGCGCGGCACCCTCCTTCGGCGGCGCGTACGGGTTGCTCACCCGAGCATTCTCGCGCATCCCGGGCGCTAGGGTCGGCGCGTGCCCGCTCCGAACCCGCCCCGCACCCCCAGCCCCGACGTCCTGCCGACCTCGACGCGCGTCGTCGTCCTGATCTCGGGGACCGGCTCGAACCTCGCCGCGCTGCTCGCGGCCCACGCGGACCCCGCGTACGGCGCGCGCGTCGTCGGTGTCGTGAGCGACAAGCCCGAGGCCGGAGGGCTCGCGCTGGCCCGGGCTGCCGGGGTCGCGACCGTCGTCGTCCGGCCCGGGGAGTTCGACGACCGTGCCGCGTGGGATGCCGCGCTCGCCGAGGCCGTGGCCGTGTTCAGCCCCGGCCTGGTCGTGAGCGCCGGGTTCATGCGGCTGCTCGGGGCGCCGTTCCTGGCCCGCTGGGGCGGCCGCGTGGTCAACACCCACCCGGCGCTCCTGCCGTCCTTCCCGGGCGCGCACGGCGTGCGGGACGCGCTCGCGCACGGTGCGAAGGTCACCGGCTGCACGGTCCACCTCATCGACGAGGGCGTCGACACCGGCCCGATCATCGCCCAGCGGGCCGTGGAGGTCCGCGACGACGACGACGAGGCGAGCCTGCACGAGCGGATCAAGACGGTCGAGCGGGAGCTCCTCGTCGACGTCGTGGGCCGGGTCGCGCGTGAGGGTCTGACGGTCGACGGGCGCCGGGTGCGGATCGGCTCCGGGGGCTAGCCGCGCCGACGTCGGACCCGTGTGTGGTGTCGCGGTGCGTCGCGATGACACCACGTGCGTTCATGAATCTCTTGCCATGACACCACTTGTGGTGTCATGATGGCGTCATGGACCTCACCCGCTACGTGGACGACCTGCAGCACCGGCTGGCCTCGGCCGCCGACGCCGCGGGTCAGGACGCCCGCGAGCTCGCAGAACGACTCGCCGCACCCCTCGACGCCGCCGTGCGGCTCGTCCTCCTGGACGCGCTGACCGCCGCCGCGGGGGAGATCTCCGCCGAGCTCGCGCCCGGCTCGGTCGACGTACGGCTGCGCAGCGGCGGCCCGGAGTTCGTCGTCGAGAGCCCCGGCGCGCGTCCCGAGCCCGCGTCGGCGCCCGCCTGGGCTCCCGCACCTCCCGCCGCGCCGACGGCCACCGCGCTGCCCGTGCCGCCCGAGCTCGACACGGGGAGCACGACCCGCACCACGCTCCGCCTGCCCGACCAGCTCAAGTCCCAGGTCGAGCTCGCCGCCGCCAGGAGCGGCCTCTCCGTCAACACCTGGCTCGTGCGCGCGGTGGCCGCGGCGCTCGAGCAGCCGACCGACCCGCCCGCCGCCCAGGCGCGCGCCGAGCCCCGCGGGGGGACCCGCCTCACCGGCTGGGTGCGCTGACCCGGGCCTCCACCGGACCGGCCGAAGCGCCGCGCACCGCCGCCGCACGCACGTCGCTCGTCACCCGTACCCGGGTCCACCCGACCCCGGTCCACGCCGTCCCGCCCATGCCCTGGAGCCGTCATGCCCACGTTCCCCGCCCCCGCCCCTCTTCCCGTCGTCGTCGACCTCCCCGTGGGCTGCAGCCTGCACGTCGTCGCGAGCGACCGCGACGACGTCGTGGTCACCGTGCTGCCCGCCGACGCCGCCAAGGCCGGTGACGTGCGCACGGCCGAGGAGGTCCGGGTCGAGCGCGACGACCGCGCCGTGACGATCACCGGTCCGCGCGCCTGGAAGCAGTACGTGCCGTTCGCCGCGGGCAGCATCGCGGTCACGGTCGAGCTCCCGGAGGGGTCCGACCTCAGCGGGAGGACGGGCACGCTCTACGCCGAGGGCCGGCTCGGGGACGTCGACGCGCAGGTCACCGCCGGTGACGCCCGGCTCGACGAGGTCGGGCGCCTCGACCTCAAGGTGTCCGCGGGGTCCGCCGTCGTGGGCCGGAGCACGGGTGCCACGTCCGTCAAGGCGTCGGCCGGCTCGGTGCGCCTCACCGAGCTGACCGGCGACGGGACGATCCGCGCCAGCAACGGGCCCACCGCCGTCGGGTCCGTGACCGGGTCGCTGCAGGTCACGGGTGCGCACGGGGAGATCTCCGTCGGGCGGGTCCGCGGCACGCTCACCGCGACCGCGGCGTCCGCCGGCATCCGCGTCGAGCGCGTCGAGCACGGCGCGGTCACGCTCACGACCTCCTACGGGGCGATCGAGGTCGGCGTCCCGGAGGGGACGGCCGCGTGGCTCGACGTCTCGTCCGAGCACGGCACCGCGCGCAACCAGCTCCTGCCCTCCGACGGCCCGGCGGACGACCAGCCGACGGCCGAGATCCACGCCAGCACCGGCTACGGCGACGTGATCGTCCGCCGCCCCTGACGCACCCGCCCTCCCTGGGGTGGGCCCTGACCGGGCCGTGCCCGGACCTGACTGACCGGGCCTCGCCCTCACGGGGTCGTGCCCTGACCTGACCGGGCCGTGCCCTGACCGGGCCGTGCCCTGCCCTGAGCGGGCCGCCCCCTGCGCGGCCCTGCCGTGCTCCGACGACGCCCACCCGACCGGGCGTCGCACCCACCCGCACCACCCTCACCACGAGACGGGACACCGCCATGCCTGCACCAGCTCCTGCGATCGCGCTCCGCGGTCTGCGCAAGTCCTTCGGGGACCACACCGTGCTCGACGGGGTCGACCTCGTCGTCCAGCCCGGCACCATCACGGCGCTGCTCGGCCCGAACGGCGCCGGCAAGACGACGACCGTCGGGGTCCTCTCGACCCTGCTGCGCCCCGACGGCGGCACCGCGCACGTCGCGGGGCACGACGTCGTGACGGAGCCCGGGGCCGTGCGCGCCGCGATCGGCGTCACGGGTCAGGCGTCCGCGGTCGACGACCTGCTCACCGGCGCGGAGAACCTGCGGCTCATGACCGCGCTGCACCACCTCGGCCGGCGCGAGGGGCGCGAGCGCGTCGAGCAGCTGCTCGCCCAGCTCGGCCTGACCGAGGCCGCCGGCAAGCCGGTGGCGACGTGGTCGGGCGGCATGCGCCGCAAGCTCGACCTCGCGATGACGCTCGTCGGGCACCCGGCGGTGGTCTTCCTGGACGAGCCCACCACGGGGCTCGACCCGCGCAGCCGCCGCACGCTCTGGGACGAGGTGCGGGCCCTGGTGGCGGGCGGCACGACCATCCTGCTCACCACCCAGTACCTGGAGGAGGCGGACCGGCTCGCCGACCGCGTCGCGGTCCTGGACGGTGGGCGCATCGTCGCCGAGGGCACGCCCGACGAGCTCAAGACCGCGCACGACGCCGGCTCGCTCGACGACGTCTTCCTGCGCCTCACGGCGCCGACCGACGACTCCCCGACCACCCCGACGACCTCGAAGGAGGTGGCCTCATGACCACCGCGACCCTGACCCCCACCGCGGGCCCGCGCCCCGTCGCCGACACGCTCACGATGCTGCGCCGCAACCTGCTGCGCGCCGCACGCTACCCGGGCCTGACGAGCTTCACGGTCGGCATCCCGATCGCGCTGCTCCTGCTGTTCGTCTTCGTGTTCGGCGGGGCGTTCGGTGCGGGCGTGGCGCCCGACGTCGCGCCCGGGGCCGACGGCCGGGCGGCGTACCTCGACTACATCACCCCGGCGATCCTGCTGTTCGCGGTCGTGGGGGCGGCGCAGAGCGTCGCGATCACGGCCTCGATGGACGCGACGAGCGGGATCATGGCGCGGTTCAAGACCATGGCCATCTCGCCCGGCTCGGTGCTCGGCGGGCCCGTGCTCGGCACGGTGGTCCAGGGGCTCCTCGCGGTGGTCGTGGTGCTGGCCCTCGCCCTCCTGCTCGGCTTCCGCCCGGACGCGGGGGCGCTGGACTGGCTCGCGCTGGCGGGGCTCCTCGCCGTGGTCACGTTCACGACGAGCTGGCTGTGCGTCGCGATGGGGCTCGCCGCGAGGTCGGTCGAGACGGCGTCGAACACCCCGATGCTGCTGACCGCGCTGCCGTTCCTCGGCAGCGGGTTCGTGCCCGTCGAGACCATGCCGCCCGCGGTGCGCTGGTTCGCCGAGTACCAGCCGTTCACGCCGGTGATCGAGACGACGCGCGGGCTGCTCGCCGGCACCGGGACCGCCGCGTCGACGACGCTCCTCGCGCTCGGCTGGTCGGTGGTCCTCGGCGTGCTCGGCTACGCGTGGGCGCACAGGCTGTACCGGCGCGAGCGCAGCTGACGTCGGCCGCCGAGGGCCCTGGCCCGCGCTCGCCGACAGGCGTGCCGGCATCGACCGGGCTCCGGTGCACGGGCGAGACGCGTCGCGTCCCGTCCGTGCACCGGAGTCCAGGGCGTCACCCGGCCGCGTGCCCCGTGCCGGCGGGCCGCGTGCCCGCGCGCCCCGTGCCGGTCACCCCGGTGGTCTCGGCCCGCCGCGCCGCGAGGGTCTCCTCGACGACGCGCGACCAGGGCGTCGCGGTGACGCCGAGGACCCGCTCGGAGGCCGTCGCGTCCAGCACGAACGGCTCGACGAACTGGTAGCCCATGGCGTGGATCTCGCGCATCATCGGGTGCACGAGCCCGACCGCGCGCACGACGGCGAGCGGGATGGTCCGGGTCCGCGGGGCGGGCGCCCCGGCGGCGGTCGCGAAGCGGGCCGCGACCTCGCGGTAGGTCAGCGGCTCGGGCGACGGGACGTGCCACGGGCGGCCCCAGGCGGCCTCGGTCGCGGCGGCGGCGGCGAGCGCACGTGCGAAGTCGGGCAGGTAGGTCCACGAGTGCGGGGTGTCGGCCGAGCCGATCGGGTACAGCGGCTTCCCGGCGAGCAGCGGCTCGAGCATGCGCGGACCGGCGTGCGCGTGGGCCTGCGCGCCGGGGCCGAGGTAGTCGCTGCCGCGCACCTCGGTCGCCCGCAGGGTGCCCGCGCGGTGGCGTCGCTCCAGCTCGTGCCACATCGCGGCACGCACGCCGCCCTTCGTCTCGGTCGTGGCGAGCGGGGAGTCCTCGCGCATGAGCTGCGTGCCGCGCCCGTAGCCGTAGAGGTTGCCCGCGACGACGAGCACCGCGCCGGTGGCCTCGGCGGCGGCGATCAGCGCCGACGCGACCGGCGGCCAGTCGGTGGTCCACCGGTGGTACGGCGGGTTCACGCAGTTGTGCAGCGCTGCGGCTCCCTGTGCGGCGCGCGTCAGGGCGGCGGCGTCCGTCGCGTCGGCTGCACGGTGCTCGATGCTGCCTCCGGCGGCGGTCGTGCGGGCGGCGGGTCCGCCCGAGCGGCTGAGCACGAGGACCTCGTGCCCGGCGTCGGCGAGCTGCTGGGCGACGGTCGAGCCGATGGGTCCCTTGCCGACGACCACGTGTCGAGCCATGAGGCGCTCCGATCGAAAGTGAGAGCGGTGCTCTCGTCTGTGAGCGATGCTTCCGCGCTGCGACCTCCGGTGTCAAGAGCACTGCTCTCGTTTGCGCGCACCGCTCTCGTCGAGCATGCTCGGGGACATGGCCGACTCCTCCAGCGCGCCCCGCGGCGCCCGCGAGCGCGCCCGCGCCGAGATCATGGCGGAGCTGCTGGCGAGCGCCCGGGCCCACCTCGTGGCCGACGGTGCGGCGAGCCTGTCGCTGCGCGCCGTCGCGCGCGACCTCGGCGTGGCGTCGTCCGCGGTGTACCGCTACGTCGAGTCGCGCGACGCGCTGCTCACCCTGCTCATCGTCGAGGCGTACGACGCCGTGGGCGGGGCGGCGGAGGAGGCCGCCCGGGCCGCGGAGCTGCGGGGGGCGGCGCCCGCGCAGCGCTGGCTCGAGGCCGCGCGTGCCGTGCGCTCCTGGGCGATCGCGAACCCCCACTCCTTCGAGCTCGTCTACGGCACCCCCGTCCGCGGGTACCGCGCCCCGGCGGACACCGTCGCCCCGGCGCTGCGGCTCTGGTCGGTGCTCGTCGGCGTGCTCGTCGCGGCGCACGCCGACGGCTCGCTGCGTCCCGTCGGACCGCTCTACGACCCGCGCGGCCTCGTCGAGCCGGACGTCTACGCGTTCGCGGGCCTGGGCGCCGAGGACGAGGTCCCCACCGACGTCGCGCTCGCGCTCACCCGGTCGATGTCGCTGTTCGCCTCCCTGGTCGGCGCGATCACCGCGGAGCTGTTCGGCCACCTGCACCGCGTCGCGGTCGACGCGGACCGCCTGTTCGACGTGACGATCGCGACCGCGTCCGCCGGCATCGGCCTGCACGTCGACCTCGGGGCGGGCCTCGACCTGGGGACCACCGCCGACCTCGGCTAGGATCGGTCCCGGCCGTGACTGGCGTACCTGAGGTGGGCTGAACCACCGGGGAGCGGCCGGAACCACCTACCGTCGCACCGTTCGCCTGGGTGCTCGGGTCCATGACGTCTCACGAGACCCACCGACCCGGGAGGTCACCGCCATGTCCCACGAGCTCACTCCGCTCGAGCCCGTCCTCGACCCCACCGCCCCGGAGACGCGCCGGCCGATCCGCCGCGCGCTCCTGAGCGTGTACGACAAGCAGGGGCTCGTCGAGCTCGCGACCGCCCTGCACGCCGCGGGCGTCGAGCTCGTGTCGACCGGGTCGACGGCCGGCACGATCGCCGGGGCCGGGGTGCCCGTGACGAAGGTCGAGGACCTCACCGGGTTCCCCGAGTGCCTCGACGGGCGCGTCAAGACCCTGCACCCGCGCGTGCACGCCGGGATCCTCGCGGACACGCGCCGCCCCGACCACGTCGCGCAGCTCGCGGCCCTCGAGGTCGAGCCGTTCGACCTCGTCGTGGTGAACCTCTACCCGTTCAGCGCGACCGTGGCCTCCGGCGCCGGGCCCGACGAGTGCGTCGAGCTCATCGACATCGGCGGGCCCTCGATGGTGCGCGCCGCCGCCAAGAACCACCCGAGCGTCTCGGTCGTCGTCGACCCGGCGCGCTACGCCGGGCTCGCCGAGGCCGTCGCGGCCGGCGGGTTCACGCTCGCCGAGCGACGCCGGCTCGCTGCCGACGCGTTCGCGCACACCGCCGCGTACGACGTGGCGGTCGCGTCGTGGTTCGCGTCGTCCTACGCGCCCGACGAGGTCGCGGGCGAGTCCGGCTTCCCGGCGGTGCTCGGCGGCACGTGGGACCGCGGCCGGGTGCTGCGCTACGGCGAGAACCCCCACCAGGGCGCCGCGCTGTACCTCTCGGCGGACGGTGCGGCGGGCGAGGGCCTGGCGGGCGCGACGCAGCTGCACGGCAAGGAGATGAGCTACAACAACTACGTCGACGCCGACGCCGCCTGGCGCGCCGCGCACGACCACGACGGCCCGGCGGTCGCGATCATCAAGCACGCCAACCCGTGCGGCATCGCGGTCGGCACCGACATCGCGGACGCGCACGCCAAGGCCCACGCGTGCGACCCGGTCTCCGCGTTCGGCGGCGTCATCGCGTCGAACGGCCCGGTCACGCTCGCGGCCGCGCAGCAGATCGCGCCCGTGTTCACCGAGGTCGTCGTCGCGCCGTCGTTCGACCCCGAGGCCGTCGAGCTGCTCACGCAGAAGAAGAACATCCGGCTGCTCACGGTCGCGGGCACGCCGAACGCCGCGCCCGTCGAGCTCCGCCCCGTGACCGGTGGGGTGCTGCTGCAGGTCGCCGACCGCGTCACGGCACCCGGCGACGACCCGGCGTCGTGGACGCTGGCCGCGGGCGACGCCGCCGACGACACGACGCTCGCGGACCTCGTGTTCGCGTGGCGCGCGGTCCGCGCCGTGAAGTCCAACGCGATCCTGCTCGCGCACGACGGCGCCTCCGTCGGCGTCGGCATGGGTCAGGTCAACCGGGTCGACTCGTGCCGCCTCGCGGTCGAGCGGGCCAACACCGGCGACGTCGAGCGGGCCCGCGGTGCGGTCGCCGCCTCGGACGCGTTCTTCCCGTTCGCCGACGGCCTGCAGGTGCTCCTCGACGCGGGCGTGCGCGCGGTCGTCCAGCCCGGCGGGTCGGTGCGCGACGAGGAGGTCGTGGCGGCCGCCCAGGCAGCCGGCGTGACGCTCTACCTCACGGGCACGCGGCACTTCGCGCACTGACGCGAGCGCCCTGGGGTGCGCCGGAGCAGGACGCCGGCGCACCCCGGGGCGGCGCGGTCACCGCGGCGGAGGTCCGGTGGTGCCTGCCGCCCGCGGCTCGAGGACCACGACGGCGGTCGGGGTCGACCGTGAGGCCGTCAGGGCGTCGAGCCCCGGGTCGACCGCCATCCACCGCTGCCACAGCCGTGCCCGCTCCTGCCCGACGGCGGCGCGTGCGTGCACGGGGCGGGGGTCCTGCCCGGCGAGCCGGACCGTCGCGTCCGGGTGCGCCTGCAGGTTGAGCCACCACGCGGGGTCGCCCTCCGCCCAGCCGTTCATCGCGAGCGTGACGAGGTCCGGGCCGTCCTCGAGGTAGCCCAGGATCACGCTGCGCTCAGCGCCGGACCTCCGGCCGGTGGTCGTCAGGTGCAGCGCACCCCAGCCGCGCCGGCTCGACGTCGTCCACAGGAAGCGTCCGCCGCTCACCCGGTACAGCGCACGGTGGACGCGCCACGCCGTCGTGACGACCCACCGCGGCGGCACCCGCGGCGCTGCCGCGCCCCCAGAGCCCCCGGAGCCCCCGGAGCCCGCTGTGCCGCCGGAGCCCCCGGAGCCCCCGGAGCCCCCGGAGCCCCCGGAGCCCGCGGTGCCGTGTCCGTCCGCTGTGCCCATGACCGTCCTCGAGGTCGACGCCGACCCGGGTCACGCTAGTGCCGCGCGGGCCGCAGGCCCAGGCCGGGGCTCAGCGTCGTCACAGGTCAGGGCCCCTACGGTCGGCCGAGGGACGCCGCACCGGTGCGCCCGCCACGCCGCGGTCCGGCGCTCGGGACGCCCGGGTGGACCCCGCACCTGTCCGGAGGACCCATGAGACTCCCCGCCGCCGTCCACACCTCGTCCCCGTGGCGCCTCCACGAGGTCGCACCCGACTTCGCGGTCGAGGACGTGTGGGCGCTCGCGACGCCCGGCGGCCCGGACGACCTCCCACGGCTCGTCGAGGCGATGTTCGCCGGCCGGTTCCCGGACGACGCCCCGCTCGTCGTGCGGGCGCTGTGGTCCGCGCGGGAGCGGATCGGCTCGGCGCTCGGCTGGGACCGGCCCGACGACGGGCTCGGCGTGCGCGTGCCGTCGCTGCGCGAGCGCCTGCCGGCCGACCTGGGCCTGCCGCCCGGCGGGCCGGATCCCGCGCCGTTCACGCCGCTCTACGCGACCCGCGACGAGTGGGTCGCCGAGACGGCGAACCGGACGGTGCACGCCGTGCTGCACCTCGCCTGGGTGCCCGACGGCGACGGCGGGCACACCGGCCGGCTCACCGTGCTCGTCCGGCCCAACGGCCGCCTCGGCGCGGCGTACATGACCGCGATCGCGCCGTTCCGGCTCCTGCTCGTGTACCCGGCGATGCTGCGCGGGATCGAGCGGCGGTGGCGCGAGCCGGCCGTGCCGTCGGCACCTCGCTGACGCACCGGGCCCAGCCCGGCCCCGGCGTGCTGCGCACCGGCGCGAGCCGCGGGCGGTGAACCGGCCCGTCATGGACCGGAGCGACGGACCGTCCCGTCACGGACGGGGGAGCGGGCGCCCCGGGTCGGCGGCGGCGTCGCGGTCGACGCGCGGGAGCCGGGCCCCCGAGAACAGCCGGCGTGCGGCGGCGACGTCTCGCGGGCGGTCGACCGTGAGCACGGCGGTCAGCTCGTCGGTGCCGCGGGCGAACCACAGCGCCGACCAGCCGCCGGCCGCGGGGTCGCCGCGCAGCACCGCGTCGTCGGTCTCGCCGCGGTGGCCGTAGAGCGTCAGGTCGTGCCCGAGCTGGGTCGAGAACACGTACGGCGCGGGGTCGTCGGCGGGTCCGACGGCGTCGACCGCACCGCCGCCGTGCCGGTCGGCACCGCCGTGACGGTCCGCACCGCTCCGGCCTCCCGCACCACCGTGCCCCTCCACACCGCTCTGCCCGTCCGCACCGCCGTGCCCGTCCGCACCGCCGTGCCCGTCCGCGCCGTGGGCGCCGCCCGCGAGCGACCCCGGCCGCAGCAGGTCCCGCACCGCGACCGGCGGCCCGGTGAGCGCGCCGTCCCAGTGCCCGCCGGGCACGAGGCCGTGC
>NZ_JBFTER010000100.1:0-19166 GCF_047229345.1 Cellulomonas jepli
CCCGGGGGGTCCGCCGGCGGGACCCTCGGTGCCGGCGGGCGCGGGCCGCTCGGGCCGCCCGGCTCCACCGGCCGGCTCCGCACGGCCGGTGGCCTCCCCGTGACCGACGCCGCCGTCCGCACCACCGGGCTGCCCCGGGCGGGCGCCCGCGGCCCCGCTGCCGACGACCGCGTCGCCGGGCGCAGACCCACGAGCCGCGCGCGCCGCCCTGCTCTCGCGCCACTGCGCGACCGCGACCCACGCGCTCACCGCGGCGGCGGCGGCGCTGACCACGGCGGTGAGCAGCGTGATGACCTCGACCATGCCGTCAGTATGGTCGCCGGCCCCGACGCCCGCCGCCGCGCCCGGTCGCGCACGGTGCCGCCGGCGGGCTCCGCGCCGTCGGGGGTGGAACCGGCCGCCGCGGCAGGCGCCCGCACCCTCGACGCGGTCCCGTCGGCGGCCCTAGCCTTCAGACACACCGGGGACGCGCTCCCCGGGCGGCGACGGCGCCGCGGTCGCGCCGGTCCTCCGGGCCGGACGTCCTGCCGGGACGGAGGGAACGGTCATGGGGATCACGCTGTTTCTCGTGTTCGTCGGTGCGGTCGTGCTGGTGTCCGTCCTCGGGGCCGTGGCCTCGCGCGGGAGCGGCGCCGGGAGCGGCCGCCGGCGCACCGGCTCGGGCTCGGCACGGCGCGACGCGGCGTGGGTCGGCACCGCGAACGCGGGCGCCTGGTACGGGACGTCGGGCGACTCCGTCTCGGGCTGGGGCGGCGGCGACTTCGGCGGTGGCATGGGTGGCGGCGACGGCGGTGGCGGCGGCTGCTGAGCCACCGCGCACCCGGACCTGACGGCGGCCCGAGCCGCGCCCGAGGGGGCCGACCGCGGGACGTCGTCGACGGCGGCGGCCGGCGGGTCCCCGGGTCAGCGGTCGGCCGGCGACCGGTCGACCGCGGCCGCCCTCACCCCGCGTCGGCGCCCGCCGCGTCCGTCGCCTGCTCCTCGGCGGTCGTCGCGACGGGCCAGCCGTCGTCGTCCCACGCGAGCTCGCGGATCGCGAGCCGGAAGTCCCCGCCGAGGGCCGCGTCGTAGTAGTGGAACGCGAGGTGCCCGGCCGAGACGGACTGGCCGCCGGGGCCGACCCGGTCCCCGCGCGTCGCGAGCAGCGGGGTCCCGCCGTCCTCGAGCAGGGGGACGCCCTCACGGTCGACGTAGGGCCCGGTGACCTCGCGGGACCGGCCGACCGCCATGTTGTACGTCGAGTCGGTGCCCTGGCAGCACGCGTCGCGGGACACGAAGAGGTAGAACCACCCGTCGCGCGCCACAAGGTACGGCGCCTCGATCGCGTTGGGCTGCCCCCGGCGCGACGCGATCGGCACGGCCTCCGCAGCGGGGTCGGCGGGCTTGCCGCTCGGCCAGGACAGCTCGACGAGCTGGATGCCGCCCCAGAACGAGCCGAACGCCATCCACGGCGTGCCGTCCGCGTCCTCGACGATCCCCGCGTCGATCGCGTTGTAGTCGGTCTCGCCCGGGGTCGAGCGCCAGACCTCGCCCTGGTCCACCCAGGCGTAGGCCGGGTCGGACGGGTCGAGCGTGGTGTTCGTGTACAGCCCGATGAGCGAGCGGTTCGAGCCGAACGTCGACGCCGAGTAGTACAGGTACCAGGTGCCGTCGTTCTCGACGAGCTCGGGCGCCCAGAAGTTGCTGACGCCAGGCACCTGCTCGTAGACCCACTCGGGCCGGGTCGACGCCTTCCACACCGTGCCCGCCTCGGTCCACTCCCGGCCGTCGGGCGACGTGCGGATCTGGATCGAGCCGAGCCCGACGCGCTGGTCGCCGGTCGAGAAGACGTACCAGGGCTCGCCGTCCTCGCCGACGACGAGCGCCGGGTCGTGCGCGCGCAGGTCCCCCGAGAGCTCGACCTCGGTGGCTACCGGCCCGGTCGGGGTCGGCACGGGCGCGGCCTCGCCGCCCGCGGTGCACGCGGCCAGGCCGGCCGCGAGCGCGCACGCCACCGCGGCGGCACCGGCACCGCGGAGCGCGCTCCGGGCGGGGGCGCGCCCGTGCCGCGCCATCAGACGCCCAGCCGGACGGTGTTCCACGACACCGGCGGGACCTCGACGGTCAGCGTGCCGGAGTCGAGCTTGACGCTCGGGTTCGTGCGCGGGAGCACGCTCGTCGCGTCGTCCGCGGTGGCCTGCCACGTGTGGTCGGGGTTCGACAGCGACGTCGCGTCGACGACCCGGCTCAGCCCGGGCAGCGAGCGCACGTCGACGGTGAGCTCGACGGTGTCGGTGGTCGACCGGTTGACCGCGAACAGCGCGAGCGCGCCGGTCTCGGCGTCCCACGTCGCCACCGCGTCGGCCACGGGCACGTCGCCGAACTTGGCGGTCTCGTACGTCGGCGCCTCGATCGCGACCCGGAGCACCTCCCCCGACGCGAACGCCGACGCCTGGGCGAACGGGTGGAAGATCGTCTGGCGCCAGGACCGCCCGCCGGGCTCGGTCATGATCGGCGCGATCGCGTTGACGAGCTGCGCGAGGCTCGCGGCGTGCACGCGGTCGGTGTGCCGCAGCAGCGAGATGAGCAGGTTGCCCACCACGACGGCGTCGGCGACGTTGTACCGGTCCTCGAGGAGCACGGGGGCGACGGGCCAGTCGTCGCCCGTCGGCGGGCGGGACTCCGCGCGGTCCTGGTACCAGACGTTCCACTCGTCGAACGAGATGTGCACGCGCTTGGCGACCTTCTTGTGGGCGCGCACCGAGTCGGCGGTCGCGGTCACGGACTCCACGAAGTGGTCCATGTCGACCGCGCTCGCGAGGAACGACCCGAGGTCGCCGTCCTCCTCCCAGTAGTACGCGTGGGCCGAGATGTAGTCGACCTGCTCGTACGCCTCCTGCAGGACGATGCGCTCCCACTCGCCGAACGTCGGCATGACGACGCCGGACGACCCGCACGCCACGAGCTCGATGCCGGGGTCGATCATCCGCATGCCCGCCGCGGTGCGCGCCGCGAGCCGGCCGTACTCATACGCGGACATCTGCCCGAGCTGCCAGGGACCGTCCATCTCGTTGCCGAGGCACCACATCTTCACGCGGTACGGGTCGGGTGCGCCGTTGGCCCGGCGCAGGTCCGACAGGCGCGTGCCGCCGGGGACGTTGCAGTACTCGAGCAGGTCCATGGCCTCCTGGATCCCGCGGGTGCCGAGGTTGACGGCCATCATGGCCTCGGTGCCGGACTTCCGGGTCCAGCGCATGAACTCGTCGACGCCCACCAGGTTGGGGTCCGAGGAGTGCCAGGCCACGTCGAGCCGCGTCGGGCGCTGGTCGCGCGGGCCGATGCCGTCCTCCCAGCGGTACCCGGACACGAAGTTGCCGCCGGGGTAGCGCACGGTCGAGATGCCGAGCTCGCGCGTGAGCTCGATGACGTCGCCGCGGAACCCGTCCTCGTCGGCGGTCGGGTGCTCGGGGTCGTGGATGCCGGTGTACACGCACCGGCCCAGGTGCTCGACGAAGGACCCGAAGGTCCGGCGCCGGACGGGGCCGACCCGGAAGGCCGGGTCGACGGTCAGTGAGACGGGCAGCATGCGTGCTCCTTGTCGGGTCGTGCGTGCGGGGCGGGGTCGTGCGTGCGGTGCGGGGTCGGGCGGGCCGTGCGCGGTCGGGCGAGCCGTGCGCGGTCGGGCGAGCCGTGCGCGGTCGGGCGGGCCGTGCTCGGTCGGGCGGTGCGCCGGGCGTCAGCCCGCGTCGAGCGCGAGCCACCGCACGCCGTGCGGGGGCAGGTCGAGGTCGAGGTCGTCACCGGCGGCGCACGCGGGGTGCGGCGCCGCTCGGCCACCGAGGTCCCACAGGTCGCGCACGGTCCACGTCGTGGTGGCCGGCCGGTGCCCGACGACCGAGGTCTGCGGCAGGCGGTGCCGCCGCGGCGCGCTCCCGGTCCAGAACACCGCGACGTAGCGCGTGCGGGTCGTCGGGGCGTGCGAGGACCACACGACGAGCTCGCCGTCGCCGAGGTCCTCGCGCAGCAGCTCGCGGCCGTCCTGCCCGGTGCGCAGCACGTGCCCGACGGCGGGGTTGGCGAGCAGGGCGACGGTCGCGGGGTCGCTCGTCGGCAGGTCGCCGCCCATCATGAGCGGCGAGCGGGCCATGACCCAGAGCGTCAGGAGCGTGCGCTGCTCGTCGAGGGTCAGCCGGCTCTGGCGGTCCTCGCCCCGCTCGGCGCGGATTCCGATGCGCCCGAGCGGGAGCATGTCGGCGTCGGCCCACGCCCCGGGTCGCTGGTGCGGTGCCCACCGGGCCAGGCGCGTGAGCTGGGCGTGCACGTCCTCCCAGCGGTCCCAGAGGTCGTCGGAGATCCGCCACATCTGCGCGCGGCCACGCAGGTGGTCGAGGTGCGCGGTCGACAGGTGCGTGCCGGGCGAGAGCGACAGGACGATGTCGCGGCCGCTGCGCTCGATCGCCGTGGCCCACGCCTCGATGGCCCGGGAGTGGTACGGCGCGAGCATGTCGTCGACCTTGACGAGGTCGACCCCCCAGTCGGCGAGCTGCGCGACCTGCCCGTCGAGGTAGGCCTGCGCCGCCGGGTGGTCGTGGTCGAGCCCGTAGTTGTCGGGGTTCCACGCGCAGGTGGACGTCGTGTCGGCGGCGTCGCGCGCGGTCCACGTGGTGCCGTGCACGGGCAGGTCGCGCTCGACGGCGAGGCGCGGGATGCCGCGCATGACGTGCACGCCGAAGCGCAGGTCGAGCGCGTGCACGGCGTCCGCGAGCGGCCGGAACCCCTGCCCGCCGGCTGCGGACGGGAAGCGGTTCTCGGCGGGGAGCTGGCGGCCGTGCGCGTCGAGCGCGAGCGGGGCGTCGGCGTTGTACCCGTGCGAGCGCGCGGTCGGGTCGTACCAGGCGATGTCGACGACGACGGTGTCCCAGCCGGTCGGCAGCAGGTGCTCGGCGAGGAAGCGCGCGTTGGCGAGCACCTCCGCCTCGGTGACCGTGGTCCCGTAGCAGTCCCAGCTGTTCCAGCCCATGGGCGGGGTGGGCGCCAGCAGCGCCATGACGACCAGCTCCTTCGCGGGTTCGTTTTCTACATCGTTGTAGGCGCATCATGCTCACCAGGCCCGCCCCGGTCAAGCGGGCTCCGCGCGGCCCGGCGGGAACCCGGACGTACCGTTACCCGATCGTGGCTTGACCGCCCGGTCGGGAACGTGCCATGTTGTGCAACGTTGTAGAACGACGTTGTACACAACGTCGACGAGCAGTGAGGTCAACGACGACCCTGACCGGCCCCGCGCCGGTCGCGAAGTGGTGACCTCGCAGATCCTTGGGATATGGGAGGCAGGCACAGATGAAGAAGACGAGGCTCCTGTCCTTGTCCGTGTGCGCGGCTCTGGCCGGCACGCTCGCCCTCACCGCGTGCAGCAGCGGCGGCGGCGGCGCGGACGACGGCGAGAAGAAGCTCACGTTCATGTTCCGCGGGGGCCCCGACGAGAAGACGGCCTACGAGACGGCCATCAAGAAGTTCACGGCGGACACCGGCGTCAAGGTCGAGATGATCGTGACCGACGCGGACCAGTACGCCACGAAGCTCCAGGCCGCGGTCGCCGGCAACAAGGTGCCCGACGTCTTCTACATCGAGCAGGCCAACCTGCAGTCCTACGTCTCCTCCGGCGTCCTCATGGACATCACCGACGAGGTCGAGGCCAGCGGCGTCGACCTCGACAACATGTGGGAGTACGGCGTGGACTCCTACCGCTTCGACGGCGAGCTCCAGGGCACGCCCGACGGCGCGCTCTACGGCCTGCCCAAGGACGTCGGCCCGTTCGCGTTCGGCTACAACAAGACGATGCTCGAGGCCGCGGGCATCCCGCTGCCCGACCCCGACGTGCCCTACACGCTCGACCAGTTCGTCGACGTCACCAAGCAGCTGACCACCGACACCGACGGCGACGGCGCCGTCGACCAGTGGGGCACCGGCCTCAACGTCCAGTGGAACCTGCAGTCGCTCGTGTGGAGCAACGGCGGGGACTGGACCAACGAGGACCGCACCGAGGTCACCGTCGACACCCCCGAGTTCGCCGAGGCGCTCCAGTGGTTCGCCGACCTGACCAACGTGCACGGCGTCACCCCGTCGGCCTCCGAGGCAGCGACGCTCGACACGTACCAGCGGTGGATGGCCGGCGAGATCGGCTTCTTCCCCGTCGGCCCGTGGGACGTCAGCGTCTACAACGAGCTCGACTTCGACTACGACCTCATCCCCTGGCCCGCGGGCGAGACCGGTGAGTCCGCGACGTGGATCGGCTCGCTCGGCATCGGCGTGTCCAACACGACGAAGCTGCCCGAGGACGCCGTCAAGCTCGTGACCTACCTCTCGGCGGACGCCGCGGCGCAGCAGACGCTCGTGGACGCCGGGATCCAGGTCCCGAACCTGATCGACATGGCCGAGGAGTGGGCCGCCGCACCGGACGCGGAGCCCGCCAACCGCAAGGAGTTCCTGGACATCGTGCAGGACTACGGGCGTGCGATGCCCGCGGCCTACACGTACGGCGCCCAGTGGTACGACGAGCTGTGGACCAACATCCAGCCCGTGATCGACGGCCAGCAGACCGCCGCCGACTACCTCGCCGAGACGCAGCCGAAGATGCAGTCGCTGCTCGACGAGTCGAACACGACGGCCGAGCAGGCCGCCGCCGGCCGCTGACGTCCCAGCACCCACGTCCCCGCCGCCCGCCTACCCGTTGACGCGGGCGGCGGGGACCCTGGAAAGGACCCACGGATGACGCAGACCGCGAGCATCTCCGCCCCGGCCGAGGGGACCCGCCCCGCGGGCCCCGGCCGTGAGCCGACGCCCGAGCAGCGGGCCAAGCAGGCCAACCGGCGCCTGCACAGGAGCGAGCACCGCTGGGCGCTGGCGTTCGTCGCCGCACCCGTCCTGGGGTTCCTGCTCTTCACCGTCTACCCGGTCGTGTTCGCCGCCTACGCGTCGCTCACGAGCTGGAACGGCCTCGGCCCGATGACCTTCGTCGGCCTCGACAACTACACGCGGCTGCTCGGCGACGAGTACTTCCGCACCTCGCTGTGGAACACGTTGTTCTACATGATCGGGATCCCGATCGGGCTCGTGCTCGCGATGCTGCTCGCGCTGGCCCTCAACCGGAAGATCCCCGGGCGCACCGCGCTGCGCACGATCTACTACGTCCCCGTGATCTCCTCGCTGGCCGCGATCGCGATCGTGTGGCAGTTCGCCTACAACGGCGACTTCGGCCTCGTGAACCAGGTCCTCGCGTTCTTCGGGATCCAGGGCCCGGACTGGCTCGCGAACACCGCGACCGTCAAGCCCGCGCTCATCATCATGGCCATCTGGAAGGGCCTGGGGTACTCGATGCTGCTGTACCTGGCGGCCATCCAGTCGGTCCCCTCGTCGCTGCTCGAGGCCGCGGCGCTCGACGGCGCGAACGCGTTCCAGCGGTTCCGCTCGATCACGCTCCCGATGGTCCGGCCCGTGACGTTCTTCCTCATCGTCACGAACGTCATCGCCGGGTCGCAGATCTTCACCGAGATCAACATCATGACGCCGACCGGCGGGCCCGAGTTCAGCTCCGCGTCGATCGTCTACTACATCGTCCGGCAGGCGTTCCGGTACCAGCAGATGGGCTACGCCACGGCGATGTCGATCGTGCTGGGGATCCTCGTCTTCGTCGTCACCGTCGTCCAGTTCCGCCTGAACCGGCGCAACAGCTTCAGCATCGAGTGAGGGCCTGACATGAGCCGCAGAAACTCCATGGGCGTCGCCGCCCAGAACCGCCTCGTCAACGGGCTGGTCCTCGCCGTCCTGGTCGTCGGCGCCGTCGCGATGATCGCGCCCCTGCTGTGGATGTTCACGACCGCGATCAAGACCAAGGTCGAGGTCTTCGCCCTGCCGCCCGTGCTGTGGCCGGACGTGCCGCAGTGGGACACGTTCACGCGCATGTGGTCCGAGGCCCCGATCCTCTCGGGGTTCCGCAACAGCATCATCGTGGCCGGCACCGTCACGGTCGTCGGGTCGATCACGTCCTCGCTCGCGGCGTTCGCGCTCGCGAAGCTGCGGCTGCCGTTCAAGAACGCGATCTTCCTCGGCCTGCTCTCGGGCCTGATGATCCCGTTCCCGACGATCATGATCCCGCAGTTCGTGATGTTCGCGAAGATCGGCTGGGTCGACACCCTGCTGCCGCTGATCGTCCCGCTGCTGTTCGGGAACATCATCATGATCTTCTTCCTGCGGCAGTACCTGGAGTCCGTCCCGGACTCCATCGTCGAGGCCGCGAAGATCGACGGCGCGAGCTACCTGCAGATCTTCCGGGTGATGATCCTGCCGATGATCCGGCCCGCGATCGCCGCGCAGTTCATCCTCTGGTTCATGGCGATCTGGAACGACTACCTCGCGCCGATCCTCTACCTGAACACCGAGTCGCGGCAGACCCTGCAGGTCGTCATCGCCAACCTCAACGTCGAGTTCGCGACGCAGCGTGACTACCCGCTCATCATGGGCGCGTCGTTCGTGGCGCTGCTGCCGATCCTCGTCGTGTTCCTGGTCTTCCAGCGGCAGATCATCGAGTCCGTCGCACTCACCGGCACGAAGGGCTGAGCATGACGACCCTCGACCCGGCCGACCCGAGCGGCTGGGGCCCCCGGCACGCCCACGACCCGACCGCGGTGCGCGACGACGACGGCGTGTACTACCTGTTCTCGACCGACGCGTTCTCCGGCGGCCCGCCCCGGGCCGGGGTCCAGGTGCGCCGCTCGACCGACCTCGCGACGTGGGAGTTCGCCGGGTACGCGCTCGAGGGCGTGCCGGCGGACGGCGCGGCGTGGTCCGGCGCGAGCGGGCTGTGGGCGCCCGACGTCGTGCGGGTGCCGGTCGCGGCGGACGACGGCTCCGGCGACGACGACGACGGCGTGCGGGGCACGACGGCGACCGAGTGGCGCATGTACTGGTCGGCGTCGACGTTCGGCTCGCGGACCTCTGCGATCGGGCTCGCCGTCGCGTCGCACCCGCTCGGGCCGTGGGAGGACCGCGGGCTCGTCGTGACGAGCCGGCACGAGACTCCCGGACCCAATGCGATCGACGCGAACGCGGTGGTCGACGCCGACGGCCGGCACTGGCTCGTCTACGGGTCGTTCTTCGGCGGCATCCACGTCCTCGCGCTCGACGCCCGGACCGGCCTGGCCGCGCACCCCGGCGACGTGGGCACGTGCGTCTCGCGCCGGCCCACGAGCGTCGAGGGGGCCGTCGAGGGCGCGTTCGTCGTCCCGCGGCCCGGTGGCGGCTACGCGCTGCTCGTGTCGTACGACTCGCTGTTCTCGACCTACCACGTGCGCGCGGCGGTGGGGGAGCACGTCACGGGCCCGTTCCACGACGTCGCCGGCCACGAGCTGACCGACACCGCGACCGACCCGGCGCTCGTCGGCACCACGGTCCTCGCGAGCCACCGGTTCGGCGGCGGTCGCACGTGGCTCGCCCCCGGGCACGGCGCGGTGCTGACGGACGGCCCGGACCAGCTCTACGTGCACCACGTCCGCGACGGCGACGACCCGACGCAGCACGAGGTGCAGGTGCGCCGGCTCGTCTGGACGCACGGGCGCTGGCCGGTCGTCTCGCCGCAGCCGTGGGCCGGCGTCCGCGAGGAGCGGGCACCCGGCGGCGGCCCCGTGGCGCCCTCTGGGCTCGACGCGCTCGTCGGCCGCTGGGACGTCGTCACCTTCGACGGCGCGACGACCGGGGTGACCGCGTCGCGCGAGCTCACGGTGACGGCCGCCGACCTCGAGCACGTGCGCGACCACGGCGAGGGGCGGTTCACGTGGCGGCGCGGCGCGGAGTCGTTCGACGGGGTCGTGTTCGCGTCGTGGGACGCTGTGCGGGAGCGGACCGCGTGGTCGGTCACGGGGCTCGACGGCCACGGCACGGCGAGCTTCGGCACGCGGCTGCCGGGCTGACGGGGGGACGGACGATGACGGAGGCAGCCGGCTGGGCCGGGCGCGTCATGGTGTTCCTGCGCGTCGCCGCGCACGTCGTGGCCGTGAACCTGCTGGTCGTGGCGGGCGCGCTGGCCGGGCTCGTCCTCGCCGGGCTGTTCCCCGCGCTGGCGTCGGGCGGACGGCTGCTGGCCCGGGCCGTCGCGGGCGACCCCGCCGAGCACCTCTGGCGCGACTTCTGGTCCGCGTACCGCTCGGGCTTCCGCCGCCACGCGCTGCTCGGCGTCCCGTTCTGGGTCGTGGGAGCGCTGCTGGCCGTCGACCTCGCCGTGGTCCGGACGGCCGACGGCCCGGTCGCGGGCGCGATGCTCGCGGGCCTGACGCTCGTCGGCGCGTGGTCGACGGTCGCGCTCGCCCACCTGTTCCCGGTCACCCGCCGGTCCGCCGACGGGCTGCTCGCGACCTGGCGGTACGTCGCCCTCTCGCCCCTGCTCTCGCCGCTGACGGGCCTCGCGGTCCTCGTGACGCTCGCGGCGCTCGCCGTCGTCGCGACGCAGCTCACGGTGCTCGTGCCGCTCGCCGGGCTCAGCCTGCCGCTCCTGCTCTCCGGCTGGCTCGTCGACCACCGGCTCGACGCGCTCGACGCCGCGGACGCCGACCCGGCCGAGCCCCGGACGCGCTCGCTCGGCTGAGCCCGCCCGGTCCACGGAGCCCCACGGGGCACAGGCGGACGGTAGGGTCGCGGTCGGTCGACAGGAGGACCCCATGCGCGCCGGCATCCCCAGCCCCGATCTGACCTGGTCGTCGTTCGCGGTCGGACCGCTCACGATCCACACCTACGCGCTGTGCCTCCTCGCAGGCATCGCCGCCGCGGCGTGGCTCACGTCGCGCCGGCTCACCGCGCGCGGCGGCCACCCGGACGCGGTGCTCGACATCGTCATCTGGGCCGTCCCGTTCGGCATCCTCGGCGCCCGGATCTACCACGTGCTCACGCACTGGGGCGACTACTTCGGTGCCGGTCAGGACCCCGTGCGCGTGCTCTTCGTGTGGGAGGGCGGCATCGCGATCCTCGGGTCCCTCATCGGCGGGGCCGTCGGGGCGTGGATCGGCTGCCGCCGGACCGGCATCCGGTTCTGGTCGTTCGCCGACGCCCTCGCCCCGGCGATGCTGCTCGCGCAGGCGATCGGGCGTCTCGGCAACTGGTTCAACCACGAGCTCTTCGGGCGTCCGACGACGTTACCGTGGGGCCTGCAGATCCCGGCGACCAACGGCGCGTTCCCCGCCGGCCTGCCGGACGGCACGCTGTTCCACCCCCTGTTCCTCTACGAGCTCCTGTGGAACCTGCTCGGCATCGCCGTCGTGCTCGTGCTCGAGAAGCGTTTCCGGCTGCGCTGGGGCCGGGCGTTCGGCCTGTACCTCGTCTGGTACGGGGCGGCGCGGGTCTGGCTCGAGCTGCTCCGGATCGACCCGACGAGCGTCACGCCGCTCGGCCTGCCCGCCAACGTCTGGGGCGCGCTCGTCGCCGTCGCGCTGGGCGTGGCGATCATCGTCGTGCAGGGCCGCCGCCACCCCGAGCCGGAGACGTCGGTGCACGTCCCGGGCCGGGAGCCCGCGCCGCTGGACGCGGACGACGACGCGCGAGCGACGGCCGCGGGCACGACGCACGGTGCGCAGCCGACGGGCGACGCGCGAAGCCCCGCGGACGACGCGCGCGCCGGTGCCGGTGACGCGCCGGCGCAGGCCGGCGACGCCCGGACCCCGGCCGACGAGGCTCGCTGACCGCACGGGCGGACGCCGACCCTCCCCTGGCGTCCCGCGAGGGGCGGCGCGCACCGCGCGAGCCGGCCGGGCAGCGGACGGCCCGTCAGGCGACGACCGACCGCCCGAGCACGGGGGTCACCGGCGCGGAGCCCGCGACCCCGAGCGTCGACTCGCGCGCGACGATCTCGTAGTCGGCGACGACCTGCTCGAACGGGCGCGAGCGCGAGGTGTCCGCGATCCGCGCGATGAGCAGGTCGACCGACGTCCGGGCGATCTGCTCGCGTCCGGGAGCGACGGTCGACAGGGTCGGCGACGAGTACGCCGCGTCGTCGATGTCGTCGAAACCGATCACCGCGATCTGCTCGGGCACCGCGACGCGCCGCGCGTGCAGCGCGTGCAGGGCGCCGAGCGCGAGCGCGTCGTTGAGCGCGAAGACCGCGTCGATCTCGACCCCCGAGTCGAGCAGGCGCTGCATGGCCTCGGCGCCCGTCGCGCGGTGCCAGAGGCCGGCCTCGCCCACGAGCGCCGGGTCGAGCGGGACGCCCGCGTCGGTCAGCGCCTGCTGGTACCCCTGGACGCGCAGCGCCGCGGAGCCGATCGACTCCCCCTCGTGCGCGCCGATCACGGCGATCCGGCGGCGCCCGAGGTCGAGCAGGTGCTGCGTCGCGGCGCGCGCCGCCTCGACGTTGTTCATCGTCACGTGGTCCGCGGGCCCGCCGAAGATGCGCTCGCCCAGGAGCACCATCGGGAAGTCGACCTCGAAGGACGCGCGGTCCTCCGGGCCGAGGCTCAGCGGCGAGAAGATGAGCCCGTCGGTCAGGTGGCGGCGCTGGCCCGAGAGCACCTCGAGCTCACGCTCGCGCACCGAGTTGGTCTGCTCGATGAGCACCGTGAGCCCGCGAGCGTCGGCGGCCTGGATCACCGAGTCGGCGAGCTCCGCGAAGTACGGCAGGCTCAGCTCGGGGACCGCGAGCCCGATCATCCCGGTGCGGCCCTGGCGCAGGTTCCGGGCCGAGATGTTGACCTGGTAGCCGAGCTCCTCGATCGCCTGCTCGACGCGCGCACGCGTCGCCGGGCGGATGTACTGGTACCCGTTGACGACGTTGGACACCGTCTTGATGGACACGCCCGCCCGCTCGGCGACGTCGTGCATCGTCGCGGTGCCGTTCCGCGTGCCACCTCGCTTCGACCCGTTCACGGCGCCCATCCTTGCACCGGTACCCACACCCGCATGGCGCCCTCGTCCCGGTTGGCCCAGCGTGCGTACGGGACCGCCCGCAGCCGCAGCGGCGCGAGCGGCGCGTCGGGGTCGCGCAGGTCGGCCACGAGGACGCCACCGGCCCCGGCCGGGACCTCCCCCGCGCCCACCACGGCGAGCATCCCCGCGGCCGCCGGCACGTGCACGCCGTCGGCCTCGATCGTGACCGGGGCCCCGATCGCCGGGTCGGGCGGCCCGACGTCGAGGCGCGTACCGGGCGCGAGCCGCACGTCCTCGAGCACGACGCCGGCGGGGAGGTCGGCCTGCTCGAGGCAGAACACGACGGGCCCGCGGCGCAGCGCCACGCAGCCGCGCACGGCGTCGACCCGGGGGTGCGCCCGCACCGCCACGGGCGGCAGCGCGAGGTCGAGCTCGACGCGGCGGGCACCGGGAGCCACCCGCACGTAGCCCCCGGAGGCGTGCACCGCCGCGACGTCGACCGCGCGCTCGACGCCGTCGACCCGCAGCGCCGCACCACCCGGCAGCACCCAGCCCGGGACGCGCAGCGCGAGCTCCCCGGGGAGCCCGGCCCCGCCCTCGCGGGGCAGGTCGTCGTCGCCCGCTGCCGACCCCACGAGGTCCGCACCGCTCGCGGCGCCCGGGTCGCCGCCGTCGAGCACGTCGACCGTCACCCGCCCGTCCCACGGGTAGGCGGTCGTGACCTGCAGGCGGACGCCGCCGTCGCCGTCGCCGTCGCCGTCGCCGGGCAGCGTGACCGTGCCGTCCGCGTAGAGGTGCAGCTGGACGCCGCGCTCGTCCCGCGTCGCGACGTACGCGTGCAGCGACGCGACGAGCCGCGCGAGGTTCGGCGGGCAGCACGCGCACGCGAACCACGGCAGCCGGGTCGACGCCGAGTACTCGCTCGACCCGTCGTGGCCCGTGCGGACCTGCAGCGGGTTGGAGTAGAAGAAGTGCCGGCCGTCGACGGAGGTCGACGCCGCGACCGCGTTGTGCAGCGCGCGCTCCATCTCGTCGGCGTACCGGCCCTCGCCCGTGAGCAGCAGCATGCGCCACGCCCACTGCACGCTCGCGATCGCGGCGCACGTCTCGGCGTACGCGCGGTCGGGCGGCAGCTCGTACGCGTCCCCGAACGACTCGTCCTTGTGCCGGGCGCCGAGCCCGCCGGTGACGTACGCCTTGGTGCCCTGCGCGCTGTCCCAGAGCCGCACGAGCGCGTCGAGGAGGTCCTGGTCGCCGGTCTCCGCGACGAGGTCCGCGACCCCCGCCGCGAGGTACAGCTGGCGGACGGCGTGCCCGGTGGCCTCGGTGACGGCGCGCACCGGCGCGTGGTCCTGGTGGTACGCGGGCTCGAACGGTCCCGAGCCGAGCAGCCCGCTCCCCCGGGCGTCGACCATGCGCTGCGCCAGGTCGAGGTACGCGCGCTCGCCGGTGAGCCGGTAGAGCTCGACGAGCGCGGTCTCGACCTCGGGGTGCCCGCAGTATCCGTCGACGCCCCCCGGCCCGAACCGGCGCACGGCGTGGTCGGCGAAGCGGCGGGCGACGTCGAGCAGGTCGGTCCGTCCGGTCGTCCGCGTGCGGGCCACCGCCGCCTGGACGAGGTGCCCGAGCACGTAGAGCTCGTGGCCCCAGCGCAGGTCGGTCCAGCGCCGGTCCGCGGCCGCCGGGGCCACGGGGAGCCGGTCGCCGTCCGCGCGGGGGTCTTGGAGGTGCGAGTCGAGGTAGCCGTCGTCGTCCTGCGCGGCGGCGAGCAGCTCCACGACCTCGCGCGTGAACCCCTCCCACTCCTGCGCGCCCGGCCGGCGCCCGGCCTCCCACGCGATCGCCTCGAGGGACTTGTGCACGTCGGAGTCGGCGAAGTTGAAGCCCCGGAACGGGCCGTCGTGGCGCCCCACCACGCGGCGGAGGTTGTCGAGCGCCCCGGACGACTCGAGGTTCTCCACGAGGTGCGGGAGGGTCGCCGTGCGGTTGAGCGCCTGCCACCGGCCGAGCTCGCCGTCCTCCGACAGCCGGGTCGCGGCGAACGGCAGCGGCTGCAGCCGCACGTGGGGTGACGCGGCGGTCGCCGTGGGCCCGTCGCCCGGGGTCGGCTCGGCCGGGACCGCTCCGGTCCGCTCGGCCCAGGGCGCCGCTGCGGACGTCGCGTGGCCCGGTGGGGCGGACGGCTGCGTCGCTGTCATGTGCGCCATGCTACATCGATGTAGAGCGCCGTTGAAGTGCAGGAACACGTCAGGCCCGGCGCGATGCCGGGCCTGACGGGGACTACAGCCGCCGCAGCGGCGACGTCACTTCTTGTTGCGGCGCTGGTGGCGCGTCTTGCGCAGCAGCTTGCGGTGCTTCTTCTTGGCCATCCGCTTGCGGCGCTTCTTGATGACGGAGCCCATGGGTCCTCACTTGCTTCCGGTGGGAGCGCATGCGCGTCCCAGGTGGTCGTCCGATCGACGCGCGGCACGGTCGATGCTCATGAAGCCGAAACGCCCACGCACGGGAAAGTCCTCGCCTACCTTACGCGATCCGCAGGGCACGCGGCGACGAGCACGCATCCGGTCCCAGGCGTGGGGCGGCCCGCAGACGCCGGCCGGTCAGGACGTGAGGCGGTCCTGGTCGAGCGCCGCCGTGCGCAGGTAGTGGTCGAGCGCGTCCTGCGGGACCCGGAACGAGCGCCCGACGCGGACCGCCGGCATCTCGCCCGAGTGCAGCAGCCGGTACACGGTCATCTTCGACACGCGCATCACGTCGGCGACCTCCGCGACGGTCAGGAACCGCACGCGTGCTGGCTGGTCGCTCGACATCGCTCTTCTCGCTGTTCTCGTCGACGACGCGGGGGCGTCGCCAGCACCGGCAGGGGGACCGCCGACGGCCCGTGCGGGTCGCTGGCTCACCCTAGGCCGTCGTGAGGCCCCTGTGAAAGGGGAGGCGGGAGTGAAAAACGGCGCCGGGGCTCAGTCGTGGTCGGGGTCGAGCCCGAGCAGCGGGAACACGGCCGTTCGGGTCGCCCGCACCGCCCGGTCGACGTCGTCGGACGGGTCGTAGCCCGCCGCCCAGGGCCGGAACCGAGCGTCCTGGCCGTCCGTCATGCTGCCCGGGCCGCGCCGCCCGTAGCGCGCCTCGACCTCGACCTGCCACTGCTCCGGGATGCGCGTGGTCGCCGGCACGGGGTGGTGCGACGCGATGCCGATGACGTTCGCCCACGCGCGCGGGACCACGTCGACGACCGCGTACCCGCCGCCGCCGAGCGCGATCCACCGCCCGCCCGTGAGCTCGTGCGCGAGCTCGTGCAGCCGCTCGGCCGCGGCCCGCTCCGCGTCGATGCTGACGTCGAGGTTCGTGATCGGGTCCTCGACGTGCGCGTCGCACCCGTGCTGGGTCACGAGGATCTCGGGCGCGAACGCCCGCACGACCGCGGGGACCACGGCGTCGATGGCCCGCAGCCACCCGGCGTCGCTCGTGCGCGCGGGGAGCGCGACGTTGACGACGCTGCCCTGCGCGCCCGGCCCGCCGACCTCGCGCGCGTGGCCCGTGCCCGGGAACAGGGTGAAGCCACTCTCGTGGACCGAGACGGTGAGCACCCGGGGGTCGTCCCAGAACACCTTCTGGACGCCGTCGCCGTGGTGGGCGTCGATGTCCACGTACGCGACCCGCTGCGCACCCGCGGCGAGCAGCTGCCGGATCGCGACCGCGGCGTCGTTGTAGATGCAGAAGCCCGACGCCGCACCCGGCATCGCGTGGTGCATCCCCCCGGTCAGGTTCACCGCGTGCAGCGCACGGCCCTCCCAGACCGCGAGCACCGCGTCGACGCTGCCCCCGACGATCCGCGCCGCGGCGTCGTGCATGCCCCGGAAGACCGGGTCGTCGGTCGTGCCGAGGCCGCGCAGCGGGTCGCCCCGGCCGCCGTCCGACGCCGCGCGGACGGCGGTCACGTAGTCGGGCTCGTGGACGGTCTCCAGGACGTCGTCGCCCACGGGCTCCGCCCCCACGACGCAGACGCCGGCGCCGTCCCCGAGCAGCCCGAGCGCGTCCGCGAGCCGCATCGTGAGGTCCAGGCGCAACGGGTTCATCGGGTGCCCGTCGCCGAAGTCGTACGCCAGCAGCTCGGGGGACCACACGACCCGCACGTCCGCCATGCCCCCACGCTAGCCGTCCCCGCGCCGACGGTCTCCCGGGCTCGACGCGCGCAGGCGGACGACTGTCCGGATACTCGCAGCATGACGACGACCGAGACCGCCTCCCCCGGCCTGCGCCGGGCCGTGACGGGGCCGCTCCTGTTCCTCTTCATCCTGGGCGACGTGCTCGGCGCCGGGATCTACGCGCTCGTCGGCGAGATGGCCGGCACCGCGGGGGGCTTCGTGTGGCTCGCCTTCGCGGTCGCGCTGGCCATGGCGCTGCTCACCGCGTTCTCCTACGCCGAGCTCGTGACCAAGTACCCGCGGGCGGGCGGCTCGGCGGTGTTCGCGGAGCGCGCGTACGGGCGGCCGTGGCTGTCGTTCCTCGTCGGGTTCGCGATGCTCGCGGCCGGCGTGGTCAGCGCCGCGGGGCTGTCGCTCGCGTTCGCCGGCGACTACCTCGCGGAGTTCCTCGACGTCCCGGCGGTGCCGGCCGCGATCGTGTTCCTGCTGCTCGTGGCCGCGCTCAACGCCCGCGGGATCAAGGAGTCGCTCGGGGCGAACGTCGTCATGACGGCGATCGAGCTCACCGGGCTGCTGCTCGTGATCGTGCTCGGGGCGGTGCTGCTCGGCCGCGGCGACGCGGACCTGAGCCGGATCACCGAGGCACCCGAGGGCACGGGTGCCGCCGCCGCCGTGCTGGGCAGCGCGCTCATCGCCTTCTACTCGTTCGTCGGCTTCGAGACCTCGGCGAACCTCGCCGAGGAGGTCCGCGACGTCTCGCGGGTGTACCCCCGTGCGCTGTTCGGCGCGCTGGCCACCGCGGGTGTCGTCTACGTGCTCGTCGGGCTGGTCGCTCCCGCGGTCGTCGCACCCGCCGAGCTCGCGGAGTCGAGCGGGCCGCTGCTCGAGGTCGTGCGCGCCGCCGGCGGCGTCCCGCCGACGCTGTTCGCCGTGATCGCGCTGGTCGCGGTCGCCAACGGTGCGCTGCTCACGATGATCATGGCGAGCCGCCTCGCGTTCGGGATGGCCGAGCAGGGACTGCTGCCCTCGCCCCTCGCCCGGCTGCTGCCCGGGCGCCGGACGCCCGGCGTCGCGATCGTCGTGACGACCGCGGTCGCGATCCTGCTCGCGGTGACCGGTGAGCTCGTCGACCTCGCCTCGACCGTCGTGCTGCTCCTGCTCTTCGTGTTCCTCTCGACGAACGTCGCGGTCCTCGTGCTGCGCCGCGACAGGGTCGACCACGAGCACTTCCGCACGCCCGTCGTCATCCCCGTGCTGGCGATCGTCTCGTGCCTCGTGCTGCTGACCCAGCAGGAGCTGCGGCACTGGCTCCTCGCGCTCGGGCTGCTCGCGGTCGGGCTCGTCCTGCACCTCCTGACCCGGGGGTCGTCGCACCGGTCCCCCTCCGCCGTGGAGCCGGCTGCGCGCCCCTGACGACCGCGCCACCCCGACTCCGGCGTGCCCCATCGGGCACGCCGGAGTCGCGTCATGACGGCCCGGGACACCTCTCTCCTCTGCTGAGGGCACACGGACGCAACGCCGCGTCCGGACCCGCCGTCACCGGGGGACGCCATGAACAGGCAGGGAACAGGACCGACGACCCGGACCGGGCTCGCGCTGACACCGCGGGAGCAGGCCGTGCTCGCCGAGCTGAGCGACGACGTGACCGTCGAGGAGATCGCCGCGCGCCTGTGGGTGTCGCGCAACACCGTGAAGTCGCAGCTGCGCAGCGTCTACCGCAAGCTCGGTGTCTCGACGCGCGCGGAGGCGGTCGCCCGGGCGCGGGAGGCGGGCCTGCTCTGACGAGCGCCGGCACGCCGGCCCCCGGCGTCAGCGCTCGCCGTCCCAGCCCTCGGGGTAGATGCTGCGGTCCTCCGCGCGGCGGTTGCGGCTCGGGAACCACCCGGCCGGGTACAGCTTGGGCAGGATCTTCGCGAGCGCGAGCGCGCTGTACATGACGGTGTTGATGGTGACGAACGCCGCGAGGACGCGCAGCGGCCCCGACTGCAGCACCGACCCCCCGACGAGCCCCTGGGCGGCGACGACCGCCGACGCGTGCGCGAGCACGGTCAGGCCACCGTCACGTTCAGGGACGCGGACGCGGACGCGGGCGAGGGCGCGGGCGCGGGCGCGGGCGCGGGCGCCGAGGGCCCGACCGACGCG
>NZ_JBFTER010000101.1:0-19062 GCF_047229345.1 Cellulomonas jepli
AGGGTGTGGGAGAGTAGGTCGCCGCCGGACACCATTCAGAAAGAGCCACCCCATCCGGGGTGGCTCTTTCTGTATGCACAGAAGTAGATCGCGCCGTTCGCGACTGGCTGTTCGCCGCGCAGGACGGCGGCGGGGGAGCGACTGGTTATCCGCCGCGCACGACGGGGCGGTGGGAGAGCGACTGGCTGTTCGCCGCGCGCGACGGCTGCAAGGTTTCGACCGGCTCCGCCGCGCGTGACGGCTGTGGGTTTCGGCTGGCTGTCCGGTGTCCGGTGTGCGCTGTCCGGTGCCCGTGACAGCCGACGGCGCCCGCCCTGGACGGGCCTCCGCGTCACCGTGGCAGCAGACAGCGAAGGCGCCGACCCCACAGGGCCGGCGCCTTCGTCGTGTCGGGGACGGGTGAGGTCACTCCGGGATGAGGTACAGCGCCCCGAGCGGTGGCACGCGCAACGCCGCGGAGAACGCCCGGCCGTGCAGCGGCACGGGTTCCGCCTGGACGGAGCCGAGGTTGCCCACTCCCGACCCGCCGTAGACCTCGGCGTCGGTGTTGAGGGCCTCGCGCCAGCGACCGCCCGAGGGCAGCGGCAGGCGGTAGTCCTCGTGGGGTGTGCCCGCGAAGTTGATCACCACGGCGACGACCCCACCGGCGGAGTCACGGCGCAGGAACGCGAGCAGGTTGTGGTCGGCGTCGTCGGACGTCAGCCACTCGAACCCGGTCGACGAGTGGTCCAGCTGCCACAGCGGGGCGTGCTCCTTGTAGAGCGCGTTCAGGTCGCGGACGAGGGTGTGCACGCCGCGGTGCCCGCCGTGGTCGAGCTCGTGCCAGTCGAGGCTGCGCCCCTCGGCCCACTCGGAGGACTGCGCGAACTCGCTGCCCATGAAGAGCAGCTGCTTTCCCGGGTGCGACCACTGATAGGCCAGCAGCCCACGGACGCCGGCGAGCTGCTGCCACTCGTCGCCCGGCATCTTGCGCAGCAGCGACCCCTTGCCGTGCACGACCTCGTCGTGGCTGATCGGCAGGATGAAGCGCTCGGAGTACGCGTAGACCATCGAGAACGTGATCTCGTGGTGGTGGTAGCGGCGGTTGATCGGGGCCTCCGCGAGGTAGCGGAGGGTGTCGTTCATCCAGCCCATGTTCCACTTCAGCCCGAACCCGAGGCCGTCGGCGTTCGTCGGGGCGGTCACTCCGGGCCACGCCGTCGACTCCTCGGCGATCATCATCGTGCCGGGGTTGCGACGGTAGGCGGTGGCGTTGGCCTCCTGGAGGAACGAGATGGCCTCGAGGTTCTCGCGGCCGCCGTGCACGTTCGGCCGCCACTGGCCGGCCTGGCGCGAGTAGTCGAGGTAGAGCATCGACGCGACGGCGTCGACCCGCAGGCCGTCGACGTGGAACTCCTCGAGCCAGTACGTCGCGTTCGCCACGAGGAAGTTGCGGACCTCGGGCCGGCCGAAGTCGAACACGTAGGTGCCCCAGTCGGGCTGCTCGCCGCGCAGCGGGTCGGGGTGCTCGTAGAGCGGGGTGCCGTCGAACCGGGCGAGCGCCCACTCGTCCTTCGGGAAGTGGGCCGGCACCCAGTCCAGCAGGACGCCGATGCCGGCGCGGTGCAGGGTGTCGACGAGGTGCCGGAAGTCGTCGGGGTGGCCGAACCGCGAGGTCGGCGCGTAGTAGCTCGACACCTGGTAGCCCCACGACCCGCCGAACGGGTGCTCGGAGACGGGCAGCAGCTCGACGTGGGTGAACCCGAGCTCGAGCACGTAGTCGGTCAGCTGCGAGGCGAGGTCCCGGTAGGACAGGCCCTGGCGCCACGAGCCGAGGTGCACCTCGTAGACGCTCATCGGTGCGGTGTGGGGGTCACGCTCGGTGCGCGAGACGAGCCAGTCGGTGTCGTTCCACTCGAACGCGGACTCGACGACCACGGACGCCGTGGCCGGCGGGATCTCGGTGCCCTTGGCGAGCGGGTCGGCCTTCTGACGCCACGAGCCGTCGCGACCGAGGATCTCGAACTTGTAGCGCGCGCCCGCGCCGACCCCCGGGACGAAGATCTCCCAGACGCCGCTCTCGCCGAGCGAGCGGAGCGCGTGCGTGGAGCCGTGCCAGTGGTTGAAGTCGCCGACGACGCGGACGGCCACGGCGTTCGGCGCCCAGACCGCGAACGACGTGCCGTGCACCTCGCCGAGCACGCCCGGGTAGGTGCGGGTGTTCGCACCGAGCACGGTCCAGAGCTGCTCGTGCCGACCCTCGCGGATGAGGTGCCGGTCGAGCTCGCCGACCGTCGGGATGAACCGGTAGGGGTCGTCGTGGCGGGTGGTGACGTCGCCGTAGGTCACGTCGAGGCGGTAGTCGGGCACCTGGTCGCCCGCGAGCACCGCGACCCAGACCCCGTCCTGCTCGTGCCGCGCGGGCACCTCGCCGCGGTCCGTGACGACGACGACCGCGTCGGCGAGCGGGCGCAGGGTGCGGATCGTCACGCCCCCGTCGCCCACGTGCGCACCGAGCACCGCGTGCGGGTCGTGGGAGGTCCCGTGCGCGACGGCGGAGAGGACGTCCGGGGACACGGGAACGCTGGGGAGGTCGTCCGATCGGCTCATGTCCCTACCCAACCACCAGCACGCCCCGACCGCATGGGACAGGGCGCCGTGCTGCGGTCCAGGTGCTGGTCAGGGCGCGATCAGTGCGGAAGTCGGTGGTCGCGGGTGCCGGCGCGTGTCGCGCGGTCCGGACGTTCGTCGCGCCGTGCGCACCGCAGGCACGTCCGGGTGGCTGCTGCGTCCCCGGCGTCGCCGCCGCCCCGGTGGTGCGCGACGGGTGCGGGCGGGTGCTCGGCCGGCTTCGGTACTCGGTCGACCGCGGCGCTGGATCGGCGACCATGCCAGGTCGACTCCGCTGCCCGGTCCGCCCCGGTGGCCGGTCGATCGTGGTGCTCGGTCGGCGCCGGTGGTCAGTCGGCCGGGGGTGCGGGAACGAACGCAGCGGTCGTGCCGCGCGTGACGAGCCGGGGCAGCTTCGCCTCGTAGGACGCGACGGGGCCCCCGGCGACCACGTTGAGCACGCAGTCGGCCACCTGGGTGCCCATCGCGTGCACGTCGAGGCTCATCGCGGACAGCGGCGGGTGAGCGAGCCGGCACAGGGCCGAGTCGTCCCACGCGAGCAGCGACAGCCGCTCCGGGACCGGCACGCCCATCTCGCCGGCGACCCCGAGCCCGGCGACCGCCATCACGTCGTTGTCGTAGACGATGGCCGACGGTGCCCCGCGCCGGCCGAGCAGCGCGCGCGTCGCCCGCGTGCCCGACGCCTCGGTGTAGTCGCCCTCGACGACCGTGCCGTGCACGCCAAGCCGCTCGCACTCGCCGACGAACGCGTCCGTGCGGTCCTGGGTGTGCGCGAGCGTGTGCGGGCCGCTGACCCGCGCGATGTCGCGGTGCCCCAGCGCGACGAGGTGCCGGACCGCGTCGCGCGTGACCTGGGCGTTGTCGATCCAGACGTTCGAGAACGGCAGGTCACCGCGCGGGCCGCCGACGACCACGGTCGGGATGGCGAGCTCGACGAGCACCGGCAGGCGGGGGTCGTCGGCGACGAGGTTGACCACGACGACCGCGTCGACCATCTCGCCCTGGCCCCAGCGCCGGTACGCGCGGATCTCGGCCTCGTGGTCGGGGACCACGTGCAGCAGCAGCGAGCGCCCGTCCGCGGCGAGGGTCTCCTCGATCCCGGCGATGAGCTCCATGAAGAAGGGCTCGAGACCGAGCATGCGGGCGGGGCGCGCCAGCACGAGTCCGACGGCGTCCGCCCTGCTCTTCACGTCCGCCAGCCTAGACCTGCCGGTGCGCACCGCCCCGCCGCCCGCCGGGTGACGCCGTCAGGCCGGCGTCCGGACGCGCAGGGGAGCCAGGTCGTTCGCGGTCCGCAGCACGGCCGGGTCGGTCAGGTCCGCGGCGCTGAGCCGGGCCGTGGTGCGGACCCGGAACGACGCACGGCCGCCCGCCGGCAGCGTCACGAGCGCCTCGTCGACGGTCGCGCCCGGGTCCACGCGGTCCGCCAGGATCGTGACGTCGCGCGCGAGCGAGCGGGCGACGACGTCGACCCGGTAGCCGCCCTCCACCCCGGTCACGGTGGCCTCGAGCGGGGCCGGGTCGAGCGCGAGGTCGACGTCCTCGACCCAGGTGTGCACGGTCGAGACCCCGTCGAGGCGGGCGACCAGGACCTCCGTGGTCGGGTCGCCCGGGGTCGCGAGGTCCGCGGGCAGCGGCAGCGCGGTCACCGAGCGGGCACCGACGCGGACGTCCATCGTCGTCTCCGCGAGCGGCGTGCCGTCGAGCCGCTGGCGCGAGACGTGCATCGTGGCGCGCCACAGCTCGCCGGTGTCGTTGACCGCGACGAGCGCGTCGTGACCGTCGCGCTGCTGCACGGTGAGCAGGCGCGGGGCGTTCGCGTTGCGGAGCGCGTACCAGAGCGGCTTGGGTCGCTCGTCGCCGTCGACCGCGGCCCACGACGTCACCGGCCAGCAGTCGTTGAGCTGCCACACGACCGCCCCCGCCGTCCGGGGCCACCAGGAGCGGTAGTGCTCGATCGCGTACGCGACGGCCCGGGCCTGGTTGAGCTGGGTCGCCCAGTGCCAGTCGGCGAACCCCTCGGGCACCCCGAGGTGCGGTGCGAGGCCGCGGTCGAGCTTGCCGTTGCCGTCGTCGGCCTTCTGGTGGAGCAGGAAGACGGGATCGGTCTTGGTGAGCGGCGCGCCGTCGGGGTTGCGGACCGCGCGCTGCAGCGTCGACCACGTCGGCGGGCCCTGGAAGCCGAACTCCGAGCAGAAGCGCGGCACGTCCGCCCGGTACGCGGTGTAGTCGACCCGGTTCCAGACCTCCCACTCGTGGTGCGTCCCGTGGTCGGGGTCGTTCGGGTGGACGACGTCGAGCGCGAACCCGGGGGAGTACGGGCTGCCGTCGGAGTACGGACGCGTCGGGTCGAGCTCCGCGACGACGCGCGGGAACAGCTCGGTGTAGTAGCGGTGACCCCAGGTGCGGCCGTCGAGCTTCTCCTGCCAGCCCCAGTCCATGAAGCCCCACAGGTTCTCGTTGCCGCCGTTCCACAGCACGAGCGAGGGGTGCGGGGTCAGGCGGGCGACGTTCTCCCGGGCCTCGGCCTCGAGCTCGCCCCAGTGCGGGTCCTCCTCCGGGTACGCCGAGCACGCGAGGAGGAAGTCCTGCCAGACGAGGATGCCCTTCTCGTCGCAGACGTCGTAGAAGTCCTCGGTCTCGTAGATCCCGCCGCCCCACACGCGCAGCAGGTTGAGGTGCGCGCCGAGCGCCTGGTCGACGCGGCGAGCGATGCGCTCGCGGGTGATGCGGGTGAGGAAGTGGTCGTCGGGGATCCAGTTGGCGCCCTTGGCGAAGACCGGGCGGCCGTTGATCCGGAACGTGAAGGCGGTCCCCGTCTCGTCGGCCGAGGTGTCGAGCTCGACGGTGCGGAAGCCGATGCGCCGGTGCCACTCGTCGAGCGGCGCGCCGCCCGGTGCGCCGCCGGGGTCGGCGACGTCGAGCGTGACGTCGAGGTCGCTGAGCGGCTGCTCGCCGTGGCCCGCGGGCCACCACAGCGGGGCCTCGGGCACCTCGAGGTCGACGACCGCCGAGGTCGCGCCGCCGGGGAGCGTGACCGTCGCCTCGGCGCCGCGCACCGTGGCGCGGACGACGAGCTCCGCGTCGTGCGCCCCCGCGAGGCCCGAGCGCTCGACGTCGACGTGCACCGCTACGTGCCCGGTGCCCGCGGGGTCGACGGTGACGAGGGGGCGGACCTGCGCGAGCCGCGCGGTGCGCCAGCGCTCGAGCCGCACCGGCTTCCAGATCCCCGCGGTCTGCAGGTCCGGGCCCCAGTCCCAGCCGAAGCTGCACGCCATCTTGCGGACCATGTTGAACGGGTGGTCGTACGCGGCGGGGCGCGCCCCGAGCCGCTCGCGCTCGGCCTCGGCGTGCTCGAGCGCCGAGCGGAAGTGCACCGACAGGGCGTGCTCGCCCGAGGTCAGGCCCTCGCGCACGTCGACGCGGTAGGACCGGTGCTGGTTCGCGGTGCGGGCGACGACCGCGCCGTCGAGCGAGACCGTAGCGACCGTGTCGAGGCCCTCGAAGACCAGGTCCACGCGCTCGTCCGGCGCCGGCTCCTGCGTGCTGAACGTGAGGTCGTAGCGCCAGTCGGCCCGGTGGGCCCAGACGAGGTCGGCCTCGTTGCGGTCGAGGTACGGATCCGGGATCAGGCCTGCGGCCAGGAGGTCGGTGTGCGCGCTGCCCGGGACGGTCGCGGGGATCGTCCGGCCGGCGATCGCGTCGGGGACGGGGCCGCCTGCTGCGCGCAGCGTCCAACCCTCGTGAAGGTCCTGCGTGATCATCGTCGGCCCGCTCCTGGGTGTCGGAGGTCCCGCGCGCGGTGCACGCGTCGTCGCGTGCGGTCCGTCGGACGACGTGTCACCGCGTCGTGCGCGTCGTCGAGGCAGGTACCCTGGTGGGGCAATTCTTAGGCAACTGAACAAAGTAAGTCAACCGACCGTCGGTCGGCCGGGCGACCGTCCCGGCGGCCGACGTCCGGCCGGACCGTCGAGCACGGTCCGCACCCGATCATCCCCACCTGCGAAGGAGCTGGTTGCCCCGTGGATGCTGCCGAGGCCCTGACCCTGACGTTCCCGCCCGAGGGGCTGCCCGCCGGGGCGCGCGACGCACGCGACCGCGTCGTGCACCTGCGTTCCGCGGGCACGAGCGTCGTCGTCGACCTGACCGGCGGGACGCTGCCGCGCGTCCTGCACTGGGGAGCGGACCTGGGGGACCTCTCCACGGCGTCGCTCGACGCGCTCGCGCTCGCGTCACGTCCGGTGCCGCTCGGCTTCCCGGTGGACGGCGAGGTCGAGATCGCCGTGCTGCCCGAGCAGTCGGCGGGGTTCCTGGGGACGCCCGGGCTGACCGGGCACCGCGACGGCGCGGACTTCTCGACGGCGTTCCGGGTGCTGCACGCCGCGCTCGCCGGGGAGCCGGGAGCCGGTGGCGCGGTCGCGGCGGCGGAGGTCGCGGGGCCCGGTGCGCCGGCCGGTGAGGAGGGGCCCGCCCTCCTCGTGGTCGACGCGCGCGACGCCTCGGCGGGCCTCGAGCTCCGCCTCGTGCTCGAGCTCACCGCCTCCGGGCTCGTGCGCCAGCGCGCGCGCCTCACGAGCACGGGGGACGGCACGTTCACGCTCGACGGGCTCCTGCTGACGCTGCCCGTCCCGGCGCGCGCGACCGAGCTGCTCGACTTCACGGGCCGGCACCTGCGCGAGCGCAGCCCGCAGCGCACCGACCTCACGCACGGCACGCGGCTGCGCGAGAACCGCCGCGGGCGCACCGGGTACGACGCCGCGTTCCTGCTCGCCGCAGGCACGCCGGGCTTCGGGAACCGCCGCGGCGAGGTCTGGGGGCTGCACACCGCGTGGTCGGGCAACCACCGGACGCTCGCCGAGCGGAGCCACTACAACGCGGGGCTGCTCGGCGGCGGCGAGCTGCTGCTGCCCGGCGAGGTGCGGCTCGGCGCGGGGGAGAGCTACACGAGCCCGTGGGTCGTGGGCGCGTACGGCCGCGGTCTCGACGACGTGTCCGCGCGCTTCCACCGCTGGTTCCGGGAGCGCCCGCACCACCCGCACGGCCCGCGGCCCGTCGTGGCGAACACCTGGGAGGCCGTGTACTTCGAGCACGACCTCGGCCGGCTCACCGCGCTCGCGGACGCGGCCGCCGCCGTCGGGGTCGAGCGGTTCGTGCTCGACGACGGGTGGTTCGGCGGGCGGCGCGACGACACGACGAGCCTCGGCGACTGGTACGTCTCGGCCGACGTCTGGCCCGACGGGCTGGGTCCGCTCGTCGACCACGTGCGCGGCCTCGGGATGGAGTTCGGGCTGTGGGTCGAGCCCGAGATGGTGAACCCGGACTCCGACCTCGCGCGCGCCCACCCCGAGTGGATGCTGCAGGCCGCCGACCGGCTGCCGCGCGCCGCGCGCCACCAGCAGGTGCTCGACCTCGCCGAGCCGGGGGCGTCCGCGTACATCCTCGAACGCCTCGACGCGCTGCTCACCGAGTACCCGATCGCGTACCTCAAGTGGGACCACAACCGCGACCTCGTCGACGCGGGCCACGGGCCGCGCCGCACCGCCGGCGTGCACGAGCAGACGCTCGCCGTGTACCGGCTCCTCGACGAGCTGCGGCGACGGCACCCCGGCGTCGAGATCGAGTCGTGCTCGTCGGGCGGCGGGCGCGTCGACCTGGAGATCCTCGAGCGGACCGACCGGGTCTGGACGAGCGACTGCATCGACGCGCTCGAGCGCCAGCAGATCCAGCGCTGGACGAACCTGCTCGTGCCGCTCGAGCTGCTCGGCGCGCACGTCGGCTCCGGTGCCGCCCACAGCACCGGTCGGCGGCACCCGCTGGAGTTCCGGGCGGGGACCGCCCTGTTCGGGCACCTCGGCATCGAGTGGGACCTGCGCGAGGCCGACGAGACGCAGCGGGCGCAGCTCGCGGCGTGGATCGCGCTGTACAAGGAGCTGCGCGGGCTGCTGCACACCGGCACGTCCGTGCACGCCGACGTCGCCGACCCCGCCTACGCGGTGCACGGCGTCGTCGCGCAGGACGGCTCGGACGCACTGTTCTGCGTCGTCGCGACGGCGACCTCGACGCAGAGCCCGACGGGCCGGCTGCCGCTGCCCGGGCTCGACCTCGACGGGCTGTACCACGTGCGGCCGCAGGCACCCGCGCACGTCGTCGACGGCGTCGCGAGCGGGTACCTGCACCTGCCGTGGTGGACTCCCGAGGGCGTCACGCTGCCCGGTCGGGTGCTCGAGGACGTCGGCGTCGAGGCGCCCGTGCTGTTCTCCGAGCGGCTCGTGCTGGTCCGGGCGACGCGCGTGGGCTGAGACCGACCGGTCGGGGACGACGAGGGCCGGGCACCGTCACGCTGCCCGGCCCTCGTCGTCGTCCGCTACTTGGTCGCGCCCGACGTGAAGCCGTTGTAGATGTACTTCTGCAGCGCGAGGAACGCGAGGAGCGTGGGGATCAGCACGATGATCACGCCCGCGGCGATGACCTCCCACTGCCCGCCGAACGGTCCCTTGAACCGGAACAGCGACGTCGAGATGACCCCGAGGTCTCGCCCGGGCATGTACAGGAACGGTGTGTAGAACTCGTTGTAGACCGCGATGCCCTTGATGATGACCACCGTCGCGATCGCCGGCTTGAGCAGCGGCAGGATGATCGTGCGGTAGATCGTCAGGTGGTTCGCGCCGTCGAGCGTCGCCGCCTCGTCGAGCTCCTTGGGGATGCCCCGCAGGAACTGCACGAAGATGTAGATCGACACGATGTCCGTGCCCATGAACAGCGCGATCGCCGCCCACCGGGTGTTGTACAGCCCCAGGTTGTTGACGATCTGGAACGTCGCGACCTGCGTCGTGACGCCGGGGACGAGCGTCGCGAGGAGGAACAGCGCGATCACCGTCTTCTTGAACCGGAACTCGAACCGGTCGATCGCGTAGGCGGCCATCGTGCCGATGAGGATCGTGCCGGTTACCGAGAACAGCAGGATGAACGCCGTGTTGGCGAAGCCCTGGACCATCTTGCCGCGCGTGAACGCGGTCACGTAGTTCTCGAGGTTGAACCAGTTCCCCGGCGGGTCGAGCGGGCCGGTGGTGAAGAACTCCTGGTTCGTCTTGAGCGAGGCCATCACGATCACCGAGATGGGCAGCAGCGTCACGAGGCACGCGAGCACGAGCGTCGCGTACTTGGCGGTCTTGGCGACGTAGCTCACGTCAGGTTCACCTTCTCCTCGGGGACGACCCTGCGCTGGACCCAGGTCACGACCAGGACGATGACGAGCAGGATGACCGCCATCGCGGAGCCGAGCCCGACCTTGAGGCTCTCGAAGGCCATGTCGACGGTCTGGATGACGAACGTCGCGGTGCCGTTCGCCCCGCCGGTCATGATGAACGGGATCTCGAAGACCGCGAGGCTCCCGGAGATCGCCAGGATGAACGACAGGCCGATGATCGGCTTGATGCTCGGCGCGATGATGTAGCGGAACTGCTGGAAGCGGCTGGCGCCGTCGAGCTCCGCCGCCTCGTACAGCTGACCGGGGATCGACTGGATCGCCCCGAGGAACAGCACGAAGTTCAGGCCCATGTACCGCCACACGGACGTGCTCGCGAGCGAGATGTTGTTGATGTCCGGGTTGCCGAGCCACTGCTGCTGCAGGTTCTCCGCGCCGAACAGCGCCAGGATCGAGTCGAGCGTCCCGTCCGGCTTGAAGAAGAACACGAAGATCAGGGCGATCGCGACGCCGTTGATCAGGTAGGGGAAGAACAGGATCCCCTTGAACAGGTTCCGGAACCGGGTGCTGAAGCTGAGGATCGTCGCGAAGTAGAGCGCGAGCGCCATCTGCACGAACGACGCCGCGAAGTAGTACAGGCTCACGTAGAAGACCCGGAACAGCTCGGGCCGCGTGAACACCGCGACGTAGTTGTCGAGCCCGACGAACTCCTTGGTCTTGTCCAGCCCGTCCCACGACGTCAGGGAGTACCAGAACATGTTCACCACCGGCAGGTAGGTGAACACCACCAGCAGGACGAGCGGGACGGCGAGGAACACGTACGGTGTCCCTCGCCAGCCCCACCCGCCGCGCGGCTTCCTCGCGGTGGCAGGCAGCTGGCCGGCCTCGATCCTCGCCCCGGCGGCTTCCGCCCGGACCACGTTGCTCACGCCGGCCATCTCACGCTCTCCTGCCTGTCACCACGGGTCACCGACTTCCTCGTCCTGGCCCAGCGGGCCCGTCAGCCCTCGACGGCGGCGCGACCGGCCGCCCACTTCGAGTTCAGGTCGTCGAAGATCTGGTCCTTGGTCTCGCCCGAGGCCCCGCGTGCGGCGTCGACGATCCGCTGGCGGTAGTCGGGGGTGTTGGTGCCGACCTCGGACTCCGCGTCGATGTCCGCGAACAGGCTCTCCTTGCCGGCGGGCGCGGGCGTGAGCTCGAGGTACTCGACGCCGAGCGCCTCGAAGTCCTTGAGCGTGTCGGGCGTCGGGCCCTCCTTGAGCGGCGAGAGTCCGCCGTTCGCCTCGGCGTAGCCGGACTCGGTGTTGAACCAGTCGATCCAGGCGCGGGCGGCGACCTTGTTCTCGGAGTTCTTGTTGATCGCGAGGTTGTAGTCGCCGCCGACCGCGGCGTAGAACGTGCCGTCGACCTGGTGCGGGAACGGGAGGTAGCCGATCGTGTCCGCGCCGGTGCCGGCGTCCTCAGCGGCGGCCTGCATCTGCTGGATGGCCCACGAGCCGAGCACCATCGAGCCGATCCGGCCGTTGGCGAGCAGGCTCTTGGACTCCTCCCAGTTCGTCGTGGTCGGGTCCTCCTCGGTCAGGCCCTGGTTGACGACGTCCCACAGCAGCGAGTCGATGACGAAGTGGTCGGTGCCCTCGGTCCACGGGGCGTCCGACTGCGCCATCTCGTTGACGTAGTCCGGGTTGGCCGTGATCTCGCCGCGGTGGCCCTCCCACTGCGTGAGCGGCCAGCCGTCCTTGTAGTTGGTGTAGAGCGGGACGACCTCGGGGTCGTTCTCCTTGATCGCCTTGAGCGCGTCGACGAAGTCCTCGGGGGTGGTCGGCGGCTCGGTGACGCCGGCGTCCTCCCAGACGGTCTTGTTGTAGACGATGCCCTGGGTGTTGCCGACGACCGGGATGCCGTACGCCTGGCCGTCGAACGTCTTGTCCCGCAGGAACCGGTACTCCTGCTCGAGCTCCTCGACGTCGCCGAGGGGCTCGAAGAAGTCGGGGAACTGGTCGGGCGTGACGGTGCCGACGACGCCGAGCACGTCCCCGTAGTCGTCGGTGTTCATCCGGGTGCGGACCTCGCCCTCGTAGTCCGTGAGGCCCTCGAACTCGACGTTCACGTCGGGGTACTCCTCGTTGAACCGCTCCGCGTACTCGTCGAACGTGCCGTCCTCGAGGAGGTCGGTGCGCCACGTGAGGACCAGCAGGTCGCCGGAGGGGGTCCCGTCCGCGTTGGCGTCGGCGGACTCGCCACCGCCCGAGCAGGCGGCGGTCAGGGCGACGGTGCTGGCGATCGCGGCGACGGCGAGCAGTCGCGTGCGTCGTGCGTGAGGGAACATCGTTGATCCTCTCTCGGCCCGGCACCTCGGCGTGCCGGCGGGGGTGGGCGGTCCTTGCCCGGCGGGGGCGTCGGTCGACCCCGCTCTGTGTGGCATTCTTAGGCAGCCGAACAAAGTAAGTCAATCCGCGTGTCGTCCCGGTCTCACCCCGACGCCCGATCGTTACATTGGGGACCTGCGGGGCGGGGGCGCGCCGACGGCCGGGGCGACCGCCCAGCACCAGACAGGAGAGCCAGCGTGAGCAGTGCCAACCTCGGGATGGCGCACACGAGCAGTCGCGCGGCGATCCTCGACGTCATCCGCGCCGCGGGCACGATCAGCCGCGTCGAGCTGACGCGCGCGACCGGGCTCACCGGCGCGACGATCTCCACCGTCGTGCGCCGGCTCATGAACGACGGGCTCGTCGTCGAGGCCGGCCGTGCCGAGTCGACCGGCGGCAAGCCGCGCATGCTGCTGCAGCTCGACCCGTCCGCGCGGTTCGCGGTCGGCGTGCACCTCGACCACGCCGGCATCACCTACGTGCTCGCGAACCTCGGGGGAGCGGTCGTCGCCCGGTGGCGCAAGCCCGGTGCCGGGGCCGACGACCCGCGCGAGGTCGTCGCGCGCATCGCCGCCGAGATCGACGGGATGATCACGCGCGTCGGCATCGACCGCACGCGCGTGCTGGGGCTCGGCGTCGTGTCGCCCGGGCCCATCACCGCGTCGGTCGGCATGGTGCTGACCCCGCCGAACATGCGGCGCTGGGCCGACTTCCCGCTCGGCGACGCGCTCGAGGACGCGGTCGGCGTGCCCGTCCTGCTCGACAACGACGCGACCGCCGCCGCGATCGGCGAGTACTGGGCGGGCGGCATCGAGACGACGTCGGCGTTCGCCGCCTTCTACATGGGCACCGGGATCGGGGCCGGCATCCTCGTCAACGGGACCGTCTACCGCGGCGCGAGCTCCAACGCGGGCGAGGTCGGGCACATCTGCGTCGACATCGACGGTCCCGAGTGCTGGTGCGGGAGCCGGGGGTGCGTCGAGGCGCTGGCGGGGCCGACGGCCGTCGTCGCGCAGGCACAGGCGCGTGGGCTCGACCTCGGCGGCACCGACCGGCCCGTGTCCGCGCAGTTCGCCGCGGTCGCCCGCGCCGCGCTGAGCGGGGACCCGGTCGCGGCTGAGATCCTGGCCTCGTCGGCGCGCTACCTCGGCGTCGCGGCCCAGACCCTCGCGAACGTGATGGACCTCGAGCTCGTGGTCCTCACCGGACCGGCCTTCGCGCTCGCGGGGTCGCTCTACCTGCCCGCGGTGCAGGAGCAACTGAGCCGCTCGTTCTTCGCGCGGGCGAGCCACCCCGTCCGGGTCACGATCTCGACGAACGCGCCCGAGGCCGCCGCGGTCGGCGCCGCGGCGCTCGTGCTGCAGAGCGAGCTCGCGCCGCGGCACTCCGGCGTCCGACTGCCCCCCGAGGTCGCCGGCGAGGTGTCGGCGCAGGAGCTCGCGACGCTCGCCTGACCCAGCGGCCGCCGGCCGGCCGGACGCTCGCACGCCCGGCCGGGACGGCCGTCAGCCGACGAGACGCTCGACCGCCCGCAGCGGGATGGACAGCCACGCGGGCCGGTTGCGCGCCTCGTACACGGCCTCGTACAGCGCCTTGTCGAGCTCGAGCGCCCGCAGCACGTCCTCGGTGTGCTCGCCCGCGCCGGCACCCGACGCACCGGCCACGTACCCCGCGAGGAGCGCCGCGCGTGCGTCGTCCGCCCACGTGTCGTCCCCGGTCCCGGCCGTCTCCAGCCCCCGGCCCACGGCCGTCGCGTAGTCGAACGAGCGGAGCATCCCCGCGACGTCGCGCAGGGCGAGGTCCGGTCGCGTCCGGGCGGCGACAGGAGCGAGCGGCTCACCCTCGAAGTCCGTGACGAACCACTCGTCGTGCGCGCGCAGCGCCTGGCCCAGGTGCAGGTCGCCGTGGATGCGCTGCGGCGCGGGCAGGTCGGTCAGCTGCGCGGTACGGGCGGCGAGCGCCTCGACGCCGTCGGCGTACTGCGCGAGCTCGGGGACGAGCCCGGCGGCCCACCGGTAGCGCGCGCGCACGGCGTCCGCGGTCGCCGCCGCGCGCTCGTCCGCGCTCCCCGGGTCGGCGGTCGGCAGGGCCGAGGCCAGCGCCGCGTGCATGCCTGCGACGACCGAGCCGAGCTCACGCGCCAGGTCGGCGAACGACTCGTCGCGCTCGGCCATCGCGCACGCGAGCTCGAAGCCGTCCTGCGCGCCGTCGACGAACTCGCTGAGCACCGCGAGGTGCCCGTGCACGAGCGACCCGTCCTCGGGCCACTGCGCCTCGAGCCAGCCCAGCGGCCGGGGCACGTGCACCCAGCCGCCGCGCGCGAGGGCCCGCGGCACGTCGACGTCGGGGTTGTCGCCGGGCGCCAGGGCACGGAAGACCTTGAGGATCGCGGCGCCGTGCGTCGCGTCCCCGGCGCCGGGCGGACGCGTCTCCGCGGTGGCCGCCGGCGCGTCGTCGGTCGCTCCCGCGGGGTCGCTCGCGGGGAGGATCACCGAGGTGTTCGACTGCTCACCGGTGAGCACCCGCGCGTGCTCCGCGTCGACCGGGGGGCGCGGGCCGTCGGCCGCGGACATCCAGGCGCGCAGGAACGCCGGGTCGCCGACGCCGTCGCGCACGTGCACGGGCGGCGAGCCCACCGTCCCGATCCACGCCGGGCCCGCCTGCCCCGGACGGCCGCCCGAGGCGGTCGGCCCGTCGTCGGTCGCGGTGCGGTCCGGGCGCATCGTCACCGGCACCTGGAGCACGGTGTCGACCCCGGGCGCCTCGGCGCGCACGAGCAGGATGCGCACGCGTGCCTCGTCGCGCGGGTCGGTGAGCGTGAGCCCGCCGACCGCCGTGAGCTGCGCCTCGGCGCCCTTGACCGGGAACCACCGGCGGTCGGGCAGCCAGTCGGCGAGGAGCCGGACGACCGCGTCGTCGGTGGGCTCGTGGTCCGTGACGGCCATCGTCATCCTCCTGCCGTCCCCGCCGAGCCACCGGGCGTGAGCGTCAGCCAGTAGAACTCGCGCGAGCCGAGCGTGATCTGGACGGTGCCCTCGGCGGTCACGTCCGGGAACTGCGCGCCGCCGAAGACGTCGCGCAGCTGCGCACCGGCGTAGCCGTCGAGCGTCACGGTCGTCGACCGCGGCGTCGCCGCCATGTTCGCCACGACGAGCAGGGTCTCCTCGTCGCTCGTCCGCAGGAACGTCAGGACCGCCTCGCTCGAGCTCGGGACCACCTCGAACTCGCCCCTGCCGAGCGACGGGTGCAGGCGGCGGACCGTCAGCATGCCGTGGATCCAGTGCAGCAGCGACGTCGGCTGCGCGAGCTGCGCCTCGACGTTGACGTGGCCGTAGTGGCTCACGAGCGACTGGTTCACGGGCAGGTAGAGCTGCCCGGGGTCGGCCGTCGAGAAGCCCGAGTTCCGGTCCGGGGTCCACTGCATCGGGGTGCGCACCGCGTCACGGTCGTGCAGCCAGATGTTGTCGCCCATGCCGATCTCGTCGCCGTAGTACAGGCAGGGGCTGCCCGGGAGCGAGAGCAGCAGCGCGTGGGCGAGCTCGATCTCCTTGCGGGAGTTGTCGAGCAGCGGCGACAGGCGGCGCCGGATCCCGACGTTGGCACGCATGCGCGAGTCGGGCGCGTACCACCCGTACATCGACGCGCGCTCCTCGGTCGAGACCATCTCGAGGGTCAGCTCGTCGTGGTTGCGCAGGAACGTGCTCCACTGCGCGCCCTTCGGGATCGCCGGCGTGTCCGCGAGGATCTCGACGATCTGGTTCGCCCGCTGGTCGCGGATCGAGTAGAAGATGCGCGGCATCACGGGGAAGTGGAAGCACATGTGGCACTCCGGCTCCTCCTCGGTGCCGAAGTAGTGCACGACGTCCTCGGGCCACTGGTTCGCCTCGGCCAGGATGATCCGCCCCGGGAACTCGGCGTCGATCGTGCGGCGCAGCAGGCGCAGGAACGCGTGCGTCTCCGGGAGGTTCTCGCAGTTCGTGCCCTCGGCCTCGAACAGGTACGGCACGGCGTCGAGCCGGAAGCCGTCGACCCCGAGCTGCAGCCAGAACCGGGCGACGTCGAGCATCGACTCCACGACGCGCGGGTTCTCGAAGTTGAGGTCCGGCTGGTGGGAGAAGAACCGGTGCCAGAAGTACTGCCGGCGCACGGGGTCGAACGTCCAGTTCGACGTCTCGGTGTCGACGAAGATGATGCGAGCGTCCGGGTAGCGCGTGTTGTCGTCGCTCCAGACGTAGAAGTCGCCGTACGGGCCCTTCGGGTCGGCGCGCGACGCCTGGAACCACGGGTGCGCGTCGCTCGTGTGGTTCATCACGAGGTCGACCACGATCCGCATGCCGCGCGCGTGCGCCTCGTCGACGAGCTCGTGGAAGTCCGCGATCGAGCCGTACTGCGGGGCGATCGCGGTGTAGTCCGACACGTCGTACCCGCCGTCGCGCATGGGCGACGGGTAGAACGGCGGCAGCCACAGGCAGTCGACGCCGAGCCACTGCAGGTAGTCGAGCCGCGCGATGAGCCCGCGCAGGTCGCCGCTGCCGACGCCCGTCGAGTCCGAGAACGAGCGGATCATCACCTCGTAGAAGACCGCCGTCCGGTACCAGTCCGGGTCGTCCGAGAGCCCTGGGCGGGACCCGGACTCGGCGACCGCGGAGGCCGGCACGGCCGGCTGGCGGCGTGGGGGCAGCGCGGTGATCGCGATCTGCCCGGTCGACGGCGCGGGTGCGCGGCCGACTCCCGGCTGGGCGGTCACGCGCCCACCTGCACCACGTGCGCGCAGCGGACGTACGGGTCGAGCCGGACGTAGACCTGCTCGCCCCACGCGTACGTCTCGTCGGAGAGCACGTCGTGGGCGACGAACTGGTGGGGCTGCTCGGCGGTCGGCGTGAGGCCGAGCGCGCGCAGGTCGAGCTGCACGAGACCCTCCCGGGTGCTGTGGGGGTCGAGGTTGACGACGACGATGATGGTGTCTGCGCGCCCGGTCGGCGAGTGCTCGGCGTCGAGGTGGCGCGAGAAGCACACGAGCGCGTCGTCGTTGGTCGGGTGGACGGTCAGGTTCCGGAGCTGCTGGAGCGCGGGGTGGGCGCGGCGGATCTCGTTGAGCCGCTGCAGGAGCGTCGCGATCCCGAGCCCGTCGGCGACGGACCAGTCGCGCGGCCGGAACTCGTACTTCTCGTTGTCGATCTGCTCCTCGACGCCGGGCCTCGGGACGTTCTCGACGAGCTCGTAGCCCGAGTAGATGCCCCACGTCGGGGACCCGAGGGCCGCGAGCACGGCACGGACCGCGAAGCCCGCGACGCCGCCGTGCTGCAGGTAGGGCGGCAGGATGTCGTGCGTCGTGGGCCAGAAGCTGGGCCGCATCCACGAGCCCTGCTCGCTCGAGACCTCCGTGAGGTACTCCTCGAGCTCGTCCTTGGTGTTGCGCCACGTGAAGTACGTGTACGACTGGTGGAACCCGATGCGCGCGAGGTTGAGCATCATCGCGGGGCGCGTGAACGCCTCGGACAGGAAGATCACCTCGGGGTGCGCGGCCCGGACGTCCGCGAGCAGCCACTCCCAGAACGGCAGCGGCTTGGTGTGCGGGTTGTCGACGCGGAACAGCGTGACCCCGTGGTCGATCCAGACCTGGAGCACCCGCCGGATCTCCGCGGCGATGCCCTGCGGGTCGTTGTCGAAGTTCAGCGGGTAGATGTCCTGGTACTTCTTCGGGGGGTTCTCGGCGTACGCGATCGAGCCGTCGGCGCGCGTCGTGAACCACTCGGGGTGCTCGGTGACCCACGGGTGGTCGGGCGAGCACTGCAGAGCGACGTCGAGCGCGACCTCCATGCCGAGGCCCTTGGCCCGCGCGACGAACGCGTCGAAGTCCTCGAACGTCCCGAGGGTCGGCTCGATCGCGTCGTGACCGCCGTCCTTCGAGCCGATCGCGTACGGCGAGCCCGGGTCGCCCGGGACGGTCGTCAGCGAGTTGTTGCGGCCCTTGCGGTGCGTCGTGCCGATCGGGTGGATCGGGGTCAGGTACACGACGTCGAAGCCCATCCCGGCGACGCGCGGGAGCTCCTCCGCGGCCGTGCGCAGCGTCCCGGACGTCCACGTGTCGGTCTTCGGGTCGTGCACCGCGCCGTGCGAGCGCGGGAACAGCTCGTACCAGGAGCCGGCGAGCGCGAGCGGGCGGTCGACGACGAGCGGGTACACCGGCGACGGGCTCAGCAGCTCGCGCACCGGGTACGCGTCGAGCACCGCACGGACCTCGGGGGAGACCCCCGCCGCGAGCCGGGCCGCGGGCGGGCGGGAGGTGTCGCGCAGTGCCTTCACGGCGTCGGTCAGCACGCGGGCGGCCTTCGCGGGGACCTTCTCGGCGCCCGTGCGAGCGGCGGCGCGCTCGAGCAGCAGCGCGCCCTCGGTGAGCATGAGCTCGGTGTCGACGCCCGCGGCCACCTTGATCTCGGCGTCGTGGCGCCACGTCCCGTACGGGTCGGACCAGCCCTCGACGCGCAGGCCCCAGCGGCCGGGCTCGTCGGGCACGAGGCGGGCCTCGAAGCGGTCGAGGCCCGGGGCGATGTCCACCATGCGCGCGCTCGCGCGGTCGCGGCCGTCCGGCCCGACGAGCACCGCGGTCGCGGCCACCGCGTCGTGCCCCTCGCGGAAGACGGTCGCGCGGACCGGCACGGCCTCGCCGACGACCGCCTTCGCGGGCCACCGGCCGGCCTCGACGACCGGTGAGACGTCGACGACCGGGATGCGTCCGATGGGCGGACCGGTCGGCGCGGGCGGCGGCGTCGGGACGGCGGTGGTGGCCCGGGTGCGGGCCGTCCCGGAGGCGGACGCCCGTGCCTGCGGGGACGCGGCGGTCGCGGCGGCCCGCCGGCGGGCAGCGGGTGGCGGAGG